>CALNBE010000160.1 GCA_937874455.1 uncultured Opitutia bacterium
ACGTGGTTCAAATCCCAAAACAAAGCGGCGAGAATCGCCGCACTCCAAAAGGCGCGGAGAAAAATTCATTCGGGCCTGTTCATGTCCATTCGCGGTTCCCCATCCAACGAACCGCTCGCCCCGCTTTTCCTTTGCGGCCAATCCAGCTTCATTTCCTCTCCGTTGGCCACCAGCCAGATTCGTTTTTGCTCCCGGTCGTAGCAGATCGGTTTTTCACTAAACGGATCGAGCGGTACCGTCGGCAAATATTCCGGCACCAACATCTCCAAATTCGGCGGCAAAACTTCCCCATGTTCCAGCCAATACGCCCGCAACGCCAGCCCCGTCCGCAGCAGCCGGTTCCGCGCGTTGTGCCAAGCAAATGTCCGAGCCACAGAACTGGCCAATTCCGCCGTCCTCAGCATTGCCCATTTCCCATGGTAATTCGCCATAAAGAGCCGCCCCCACTCGGGTGCATTTTTCACCATTTGGAGTGATTCTTGCACTGGAAGCACCGTTTCCGGTAGGTCCGCACAATCTACCAACTCCTGTTCCTTGAAAAACCTTATGGTCAAATTGACGGTTGCCCCCGGCTTAAGAGAAAATCGCGATTTGGGAGGAAATTCTTCAAAAAACAAAAGGCTCATCATTGATGCTTTCTCCCCCAGCAGCATCCGTTCTTGAAACAGGATTTCGTGAAAAAACAGCCGATTAAAAACCTGCTTGTCCAACTCCCGTTTTTCCCATGCCGCGATCAACTGCAAGCAGGCATCACCGGAATCAATATCTTCCAACCAATTCTCCTGCGGACTCATCGCAAAGGTATCCGCCACCATGGCAGACAATCCCTCAACGAGAACCGCATTGGAACGCAGCAACCAAGATTGGTTATACTCCGACAACACAGCGAGCTGCAGTCGCAACGATGTTTCCCCCCGCCCTTGCTCCGATTCGCTCTGAACGTAATGACGGAGCAATGGAGCTAATTGCGACATTTTGACGACTGTTGATAACCCTCTTTCCAAATCATACTCCGGCACTACCTCCGCTGTTTCCTCCAGGATTTCTTTCCCTTGCAACACTGCCAACGTACGTTCCAAGGTATTTCGGTTGCGGGAAAAATATTCCTTCAGCAACGGATCATCCGGGCGCAACGCAAATTCATCAAATGCCTCATCCATCGCCCGAGCGGAATCAATATCCTCAAACTGCACAATCTTCGGCAGGCTCTCCACGAACTTCGCCCACGCCAGCCCGCGCGCGTCCGTCGGCAGCGGCTGACCGTATTTTTCCCGCAAATCACTGATGTCCGCCACCGGCTCGTCGGCGACAAATGTCCACGACGTCAGCGCAACCAAGACAATCGCCAGCGCGGAAACGCCCACCCACAGCCATTTCCCCCAATTGGCGGAATGCTTGGTTTCCTTCGGCATTTCAAAACAGGCAGGCGCTTTTTCAGACATGCCGTTTCTCTAAAATTTCCTCCGCGCAGGGAAGCAACTTTTTCCATTAAGCACTAAAGCCGCAAAGGAAATTCCATACGTGGCCATTTGGGGTTCCAACTGGCTGCGCAGCTTAGCATTCCCTCCGCGCCTACTCCCACTCAATAGTAGCGGGCGGCTTGGAGGAAATGTCGTAAACCACGCGATTGACGCCTTTGACCTCGTTGATGATACGGGTCGAGGCGCGCTGCAGCAGTTCTGGCGGAAGGTGCGCCCAATCGGCCGTCATCGCGTCGGTGCTGTGGATGGCGCGCAGCCCGATCAGGTAATCGTAAGTCCGTTCGTCGCCCATTACGCCAACAGTGCGTACCGGGATGAAGACCGCAAAGGCCTGCCAGGTTTTGTAGTACCATTTAGCCTTGTGCAGTTCTTCGATAAAAATCGCGTCCGCCTGCCGGAGGATGTCGCAGTATTCCTTTTTCACCTCGCCCAGCACGCGCACGCCCAAGCCCGGACCGGGGAAGGGATGGCGCCAAAGCATGTCGTACGGAAGGCCAACCTCCAAACCCAGCGCGCGCACCTCGTCCTTGAAAAGTTCGCGGATTGGCTCGACCAGTTTGAGCTTCATTTTTTTCGGCAACCCGCCCACGTTGTGGTGGCTTTTGATAGTCGCGGCCGGATTGCCATCGATCGAGATAGACTCGATCACGTCGGGATAAATCGTGCCCTGCGCCAAAAACTCCGCCTTGCTCTTCTTGGCGATCTTAGAGAACTCATCCTCGAAGACCTTGATAAATTCGTGTCCGATGATCTTCCGTTTTTTCTCCGGATCAGTCACGCCCTTGAGTTTGCCGAGAAAGCGGTCGGCGGCGTCCACCACGATCAAGTTCATCTTGAAATGGTCGCGGAACATTTTCTCCACCTGCTGCCTTTCGTTCAGGCGCAGCAAGCCGTGATCGACAAAAACGCAGGTGAGTTGCTTGCCGATGGCCTTGTGCAGTAGCGCCGCCACCACGGAGGAATCCACGCCACCGCTGAGCGCGAGGATGACATTGCTCTTGCCGACCTGTTCGCGCACCGTCGCGATGGCTTCCTCAACGTAGTTGGACATTTTCCAGTCCGCTTTGGCGCGACAGATTTTGAAGAGAAAGTTCTTCAGGATTTTCGTGCCGTGCTGGGTGTGGTTGACCTCGGGGTGGAACTGCAGCCCGTAGCGCAGATTTTTCGCATCTTCGATCACCGCGTAGGCGGAGTTTTCCGTGCAAGCAACGGTCTTCGCGCCCTTGGGCAGCTTGGTAACCTTGTCGCCATGGGAATTCCAGACGGTAATTGGTCCTTTGATGCCGCCGAGCAGCACGGACTCCCCCTTGAGCGTCAACTTACCGTTGCCGTACTCGCGCTGGGTGCTGTTCGCCACCGCGCCGCCATTCATCTCCGCCAGCAATTGCAGACCGTAGCAGATGCCCAATACCGGAACCCCAAGCCGGAAAATAGCGGAATCCGGTCGAGGCGAATTGGCAGCCTTTACGCTCGCCGGGCCACCGGAAAGGATGATGCCGCTCACACCTTCCTCGCGCAATTGCTCCGCGCTGGTCGTGTAAGGGAAAATGCGCGAGTGGACTTTACACTCACGGATGCGGCGGGCAATGACTTGGGTGTATTGCGAGCCGAAGTCGAGGACTGCGATGATGGCCATGGAGAAAAAAGGTTGGGCTGAGGATGGTCGCTCAAAACTTGAGCCGGTTGTTGGAGAAACCGCACCGGGGACATTTCCCGATGGTGCGCTGGCGTGGTCGCGTGTAAACGAGACCGCATTTGATACAGTGGAAAACGGTGACAAGCCGCCGGTGATCGTTCAGCACAGCGGCCCGGCGTTCATAGAAAAACCACAGTCCGAAGAGCACGCCCATTCCAGCGGTCAAAAAAACCGCCGCAAAGGTGTCCAATTCGACAGGGAAACTCATGTATGGGAGAGAAAAAGGATTTTGCCGAATCAAGGAATGAGAAAACAAGAAGACGCGCCGCAAATTTTGCGGAGCGTCCCCTTAAAAGAGTCCTTGGCGTAAACGCTCAGGCCTCGGCAGGAGCGGCTTCCGCAGGAGCGGCGGCGGGTTCCGCAGGTGTTTCCTCGGACGCTTTAGCTTTGGCAGCAGTCTTTTTGGCGGGTTTCTTTGCCGGCTTTGCCTTTTTGGCAGACTTCTTATAGCCCTCGTCGCTGGCGGCGATCAGCTCTATCAATCCCATTTCGGCGGCGTCGCCAATTCGGGTGCCGATCTTGTAAATGCGAGTGTAGCCGCCGTTGCGTCCGAGAAACTCGGTCGCCCGCTCGTCAAAGAGCTTTTTCACCGCAGCGACATCACGCACCTTGGCGATAGCCAACCGACGGTAGTGGACCTTGACAGCCTTGTCCTCGGACTGCGCAGCCTTCTTGGCGTAGGTAATGATTTTTTCGGCAAAGGGACGGAGTGCCTTGGCCTTGGTGAGGGTAGTTTGGATGCGACCGTGGGTAAAAAGCGCGGCGGAAAGCGAGGCCATTAATGCTTCGCGGTGCTCACGTTTCACGCCCAATTGGTGACGGTGTTTAAGGTGACGCATGGTCTAAAAGAAATAAGTGGTGTTAAAAAGAAACGCGGCCCGAATCAAAGGGCTTTGTCGAGAAGGCGTTCGTCGATCTTCATGCCGAGCGCGAGTCCGAGCTGTTCCAGCTTGGACTTGATCTCGTTGAGCGACTTTTTGCCAAAGTTGCGGTATTTGAGCATTTCCTGCTCCGACTTCATGGCCAGCTCGCCAACCGTGGTAATATTGGCGTTGTTCAGGCAGTTGGCGGCACGGACGGAAAGCTCGATTTCGTTGACCGACATGTTGAGCAGCTTGCGGAGGCGGTTTTGCTCCTCGCTGACTTCCTTGCCCTCGGCTTCAAATTCAATCTCTTCCTGGCTGACTTCGTTAAAGACATCCAAGTGGTGGCGGAGAATGGCGCTTGCCTCCTTGAGGGCCTCATCCGGAGTGATCCGTCCGTCAGTCCAAACTTCGAGAATCAGCTTGTCGAAATCCGTCATCTGTCCCCCCCGGGTGTTTTCCACCGTGTATTTCACCAGACGAACCGGGCTGAAGATCGAATCGATCGGAATCACTCCGATGGTTTGCTCTTCGTGCTTGTTATCCTCCGCGGCACACCAGCTGCGCCCCACCTTGATTTCCAGCTCCGCATAAAAACGGCGCTTGCGGTCAAGGGTGCAGATCACTTGGTCGGGATTGATAAGATCAAGGTCCTGAACCAGCTGAATGTCCTTGGCGGTCACAGGTCCTTCACGATCCACATCAATGGTCACACGAAAGGTTTCTCGTTTGTGCGCTTTGAAAAGAATCTTCTTCAGGTTGAGCACGATGTCGGTAACGTCCTCAACGATGCCGTCGATGGACTGGAACTCGTGCTGCACTCCATCAATTTTCACGGAGCTGATAGCGGCGCCTTCAATCGAACTGAGCAGAACGCGGCGCAGAGAATTTCCGATCGTGTGCCCGTAGCCGGTTTCAAAAGGCTCGGCAACGAACTTCGCATAAGTGGCGTTCGAGACCGTGTCGTCCTTTTTCAGATGTTTGGGCAATTCAAACTTGCCAAGGCGTTTGGGCATAACGTGTTGTTCCGGTTAAGGTTTTAAATCGAGGAAGAGGGTTAGCGGCTATAGAACTCCACGATCAACTGGATATTAATGTCGGTCGGCAATTCCTCCGTCGCAGGCAGGCGGGAAACAACGCCCTTGAGCGCGTCGTTGGACATGGCCAGCCAAGCTGGCACCGCGCGGTACTGGTTTTCCTCCGTGCCTCGGGTGGCCAATTGCTTGGAGGAAGTGCGGTCGCGCACCTCCACTTCGTCTCCAGGTTTGCAGGTATAGCTCGGAATATCGACTTTGTGGCCATTCACCCGAACGTGACCGTGGGCCACGAACTGGCGAGCGGCGCTGCGAGTGCGGGCAATGCCCAGCAGATAAACCACATTGTCCAAGCGGGTGTGCAGCAAACGCAGGAAATTTTCCCCCGTCACCCCGCCCTGCCGCTTCGCCTTGGCAAAGAGTATACTGAATTGACGTTCAGTCAGTCCGTACATGTAACGAAGCTTTTGCTTTTCGTTCAATCCGGTGCCGTACTCGGAAATTTTGCGACGCCTGGTCGGGCCGTGAATGCCAGGAGTATAGGGCTTCCGTTCTTCCGCCTTGCT
This sequence comes from uncultured Opitutia bacterium, assembly GCA_937874455.1. Lineage (GTDB taxonomy): Bacteria > Verrucomicrobiota > Verrucomicrobiia > Opitutales > UBA953 > CALNBE01. Next base: position 5,641 of record CALNBE010000160.1, read on the forward strand.
GGTCGGAAGAATGTTTTGGCCAAAACGGCGGTTAATTTTGCTGGTGGGTCCGGTGTAGCGGGACATGTTTTATTTTTTGTGTTGGCGGTTGAGACAGCCACCCGGTTTGCCATCGCCGGGCGGGGAAAAGTGAAATAGACGGTGGATAATCAGACGCGACGGCGCTTGGGCGGGCGGCAACCATTGTGTGGGACCGGAGTGGCATCCGTGATGCCTGTCACCGTCAAGCCGAGGTTCTGCAGCGCACGAACCGCGCTATCCCGGCCCATTCCCGGACCTTTAATTTTTACGGAGACCTCCTTCAGACCGTGGGACATGGCAGTGCGACCTGCCTCCTGGCACACGACTTGGGCCGCGTAAGCGGTCGACTTGCGGGAGCCGCGGAAATTGTTTTTCCCTGCAGTGCTCCACGAGATGACATTCCCCGCTTCGTCAGTAAAAGTGATCTTGGTGTTATTGAAGGTAGCCAGAATATGGCAGACACCGGTGGTGATATTTTTTGACCCCTTGGCCTTGCGGATTTTGATATCCTCCAAGCCTTCGGAAAGGAGATCCTTAGCGGTGATTTCCTTCTTCTCCGGAGCAGCCTCCGGAGTGGCAGCTCCCGCAGCGGCATCCGCCTTGGGCTTTTTAGGGGCCTTGGCAGGCTTTTCGGCCGAAACTTCGGCGGCAGGAACAGTATCCTTCTCTTCTTGGCTCATAGCTGCAAATTATCTGTGTTGGATTAACCCTTCTTGGCGGCTCCAATGGTCTTGCGCGCGCCCTTGCGCGTGCGGGCATTGGTCTTTGTTCGCTGTCCGCGCACCGGAAGACCACGGAAGTGACGCAACCCACGATAGCACTTAACGGCCTGCAGGCGCTTGAGATTTTGCCCGATATCACGGCGCAGATCCCCTTCGCACTTGTAGCCGTGCTCAACGATGTAGTTTACGATCTTGTTGAGCTGCTCTTCAGTGAGGTCTTGCGCACGCATCGCAGGGTCAAGACCGAGTGCCTTGACGATTTCAGTGGCACGGGTCGGGCCAATGCCATAAATGTAGCGAAGCGAGTATTCAACGCGCTTGTTATTCGGTATATCGACACCAAGTAGGCGAGGCATAAAGTATAATTGGAACTGTTGTTGTGTGGTTTTGTTAGAAAAGTGGGAGAAAGTGATGCGCTTCGGGTCTTTTGGGAAGCAAAAAAAGCACCTATTTCACTTTCGTCAGAATTTCCGGTTCCCCATCGGTGATAAGGACCGTGTGTTCGAAATGCGCGGAAGGTTTTCCATCCCGCGTTAACGCGGTCCAGCCATCCTTGGCAATGCGCAAATCACCGGCCCCGAGGTTGATCATCGGCTCAATGGCCAAAGTCATCCCAGGGCGTAAAACCGCCCCAGTCCCCGGACGTCCCAAATTGGGCACCTGTGGCTCCTCGTGCATGCGACGACCGACCCCGTGCCCGACAAACTGCTCGACAATTCCGTAATTGCCAAAGCGCACGTGACGCTCGATCGCATGGGAAATGTCATGCACGCGGTTACCCGCGCGCGCCTGCTCAATACCGACGTACAGGGCTTCCTCGGTAGTCTTGCACAGAGCCCGAACTTCTTGGGACACCGGCTCGATCAAAAAAGTGCGCGCATTGTCACCGACGAACCCCTTGTAGCGGACCACCACATCCAGCGTGATAATGTCACCTGGGCGGATAGTGCGCAACTGGCTTGGGATTCCATGCACGATTTCATCGTTAAGGGAAATGCATGTGTAAGCCGGATAAACGTTCCGACCTACCTTATATTTGTAGCAAGCGCTTTCGGCACCGAGCCGATCCATCGCCGCTTTACCGAGTTGATCCAAAGCCTGAGTACTCACCCCAGGTGCCACGGCGGATGCCATTTCCTCCAAAACCTGCGCCGCCACCCGGCATGCTTCACGCATAACGGCAATTTCGGTACTGGTCTTGATCGGAATCATCGAAAGACTTTTTAAAGAACAAAAACTATCAACGGTCTATCCCGCCGCCTGAAGGAAATTGTACACTGCTGCAGCCACGCCGAGCAGTAGAATGGTGACACAGACCACTCCCAAGCGTCCAAGCCCTTTTTTCTCGCCAAAATCTGCGACCTTGCGTGACGGCATCGGTATATTGATGCCGCCAATTCGGCCTTTTGTGAGAAAACCTTCGTAGTGCCTCTGCAGCAAAATCGCCTCAATTTGGGCCATGGTGTCCAGTGCAACTCCCACTGCAATCAAGCCCCCCGTGCCCCCCATCAAATAGGCCAAACGCTGGGGGAAATGCAGCTGCATCGACAACACCGCAGGAAGCAGGGCAATGATCACCAAGAAAATGGATCCAGCCAAAGTTAGCCGTGTCATAACAAAATCCAGAAAATCAGCCGTGGGGCGACCAGGGCGAATGCCTGGGATATAGCCACTGTTCTTTTTCAGGTCATCTGCAATCTGCACGGGCTTGAACATCAGAGAAACCCAGAAATAGCTGAATCCGAAGATCAACACCGCCTCCAGCGCGAAATACCACCACGCGCCGCTTTGAAAAGCAACCGCAAGTTCGCGAAAGAAGGCGAGCGAAGGAGACAGTCCGCCCAACCACGTAAACATCATTGAAGGAAAGCTCAGGATGGCACTGGCGAAAATCACCGGCATCACTCCGGCAAAATTGATCTTCAATGGCAGGTAGGAGCTTTGCCCACCATACATCTTACGACCAACCAAGCGTTTGGCATACTGAATGGGAATCTTACGGATTGTCTGCGCCACCGCGGTCATTCCTGCATAAACCGCCACCCCCAGCAGCACCATCCCCAAGGCATGCTCCCAGCCGTATTGCGGCCCCGAGACACCCACGGTCTTCGGACCAAGAAAGCGGACGAAATCTTTCATCGCGGCCGGAAGATCGGCCAAAATGCCGACCGTAATCAGAATCGAGGTGCCATTTCCAATCCCACGTTGCGTGATTTGCTCACCCAACCAACACATGATCATCGCACCCGCAGTGAGAATGACCAAGCTCAAACCGATGAACAGCGGCTTGGAGATTAGGACCAAGTCCAAATTTTCCGCATGGATACCCAAGACAGCTCCAGCACCACTAGGGTTGGCCAGAGCTGCCGCGAGCATTCCGCCCTGAATAAGCGCAATGAGAATGGTCAGATAACGGGAATATTGGGCAATCTTCTGACGGCCAATGTCTCCTTCCTGCTGCAGACGAGAAATCGACGGCACCACCGCTCCCATCAATTGCATAATGATGCTGGCGCTGATGTACGGCATAATCCCCAGCGAGAAAATTGCTCCCTTGAGCAGGGCTCCCCCGGTGAAGAGATTATACATGGCCACCACTCCAGCAGCAGTGCTGTCGGCACCCTGCTTGATGGCATCCTCCAAGGCCAGAGCGTCAATTCCAGGCAAAGGAATGCACGCGCCCATTCGGGCCACGAACAAAAGTCCCAGTGCAATCAGCAACCGCTGACGGAGTTCCGGAATTTTCCAGCAATTGGCAAAGGCCTTAAACATCGTTACGCAAAACTATAAAAGGGCGCGACACCGCCGCATTATTTGGATTCCTCGGCAACTGGCTCGGTCTTCAACTCCACCACCTTGCCTCCGGCCGCCTCGATCTTAGCCTTGGCGCTGGCGGAAAACTTATGGGCCGACACCGTGAGGGCGCGGGTTACATCTCCGACTCCCAAAACCTTGACCAGGGTGGAAGTGGCTCGCAGCAGGCCAGCCTGCACCAAGACATCGCGATCCACAATATCCCCCTGCACCTTGTTCAGCGTGGAGAGATTCACCACGTCGAACTCAATCCGGTTGACATTGCGGAAGCCGCGGTGCGGCAACTTGCGATAAAGCGGCATCTGGCCCCCTTCGAAGCCGGGACGCACCCCGCCACCGGAACGGGCTTTCATCCCCTTGTGTCCGCGGCCGGATGTTTTGCCGTGTCCGCTGCCCCGTCCGCAACCGAGACGCTTGTGGCGATGAGTTGAACCGTCAACTTTCGGTAAAGAATGCAATTTCATATGCAAAAGGCGCCGATTAGGCGCGGGTATTGTTAATTTGCTCCAAGGTGCGCAGCTTGTTCAAGCCGTCCAACGTGGCTTTCACCATCGCTTGCGGATTGTTGGATCCGAGCGACTTGGAAAGCACGTCCTTGATGCCGGCCACTTCCAAAACCGCACGCACGCCACCGCCAGCAATGACGCCAGTGCCAGGCGCTGCCGGACGCAGCATCACGCGACCACCATCAGATTCGCCGTAAACTTCGTGAGGAATAGTGTTGCTCCGCAGGTTGACCGGACGCAGCGCTCGATGTGCCCGCTCAGTACCCTTGCGAATGGCTTCCGGAACTTCCTTTGCCTTTCCGTAACCAATGCCCACATTGCCCTTCCCGTCCCCGGAAACGACGAGTGCTGCAAAGCTGAAACGGCGCCCACCCTTTACGACCTTTGCGCATCGGTTGATGTGCACAACCTTGTCCATGTACTCGTTCGCTTGGACATCCGCTTGAGGACGGTCACGACGAGAGCGGGGGCCTCGACGATCTCCCCCCATTCGCGGTCCACGGCCTCGACGGTTTTCACGGGGTTCGGAGCTGGTGCCTTCGGCGGCGACAGGAGCGGATTGCTCAGGAGCTGTCACTTCTGCGGGCGTTTCCTTTTCTTCAGTAGACATCGCTAAAAGTTAGTTAGAATTGAATGCCTGCCGCGCGTACTGCGTCAGCAAAGGCTTTGACCACACCATGATAACGGCGGCCAGCCCGGTCAAAAACTACGGCAGAGATTCCTGCTGCCTTCGCCTTGTCGCCAAAAACCTTGCCAAAGGCTTCCGCACCGACGGCGTTGGATTTGACCTTTTGCTCACGCACGGCTTTTTCGGTGGTAGACAGAGCGGCCAAAGTGCGCCCAGCCTCGTCGTCGATCACTTGAGCGTAAATGTGCAAATGAGTAAATTTGACTACCAGCCGCGGACGCGCGGCAGTGCCGATCACCTTTTTGCGAATGCGCCACCGGCGTTTCTGTGTAAGAATGTTTTTCTTGAGAGTCGATTTCATGATGAATGCAAGGATGATTGTGATGGGAACGACCTTAGGCGGTCTTCTTGCCTTCCTTGCGGCGAACATATTCGCCAACAATGCGCACCCCTTTGCCCTTATAGGGTTCCACCGGATAGTAGTGCTTCACTTCAGCCGCGACCTTGCCAACAGCCTCTTTGTCCGGCCCGGAAATCTCCAGCTTGGTGCCGTCAGTAATCTCAACCTTGATGCCTGCCGGAAGCTTATAAAGAATCGGATGAGAATAACCAAGTGCCAGATCCAAGGAATCCCCCTTGAGGGTAGCCTTGAAGCCAACGCCTTCGATCTCGAGTTTCTTGGAGTATCCCTTGGTCACACCAATCACCATGTTGTTGATAATTGAACGTGCGGTGCCAAACATGGCGTCGGCAAAACGAGATTGCTCCTTTGGAGAGACAATCACGTTCTCACCGTCAACCTTGATTGCGACGATCGGGTTAAAAGTTTTGGAAAGTTTTCCCTTGGGGCCTTCAACGTTTACCGTCTCGTCGGAGACAGAAACTTTGACGCCTGCGGGAATATGGACTGGAAGTTTGCCGATTCTGCTCATTGTGGCTTGGCTTTGATGGTTGCCGGGGAGTTAGGTGTGACCCACTTTCGCGCCTAGCAAGCGGTTACCAAACTTGAGCAAGCAGCTCGCCGCCAACTTTTTGCTGGCGGGCTTCGCGGTCGCTCAAGAGGCCTTTGGAAGTGGTGAGGATGGAAATGCCCATTCCGCCGATGACACGGGGAATGTCCGAGTAGCCGGCATAAACACGGCGACCAGGAGTACTGACCCGCTTGATCCCAGAGATCGCAGCGGTGCGGTTGGCATATTTAAGGGTGACTTCAAGAACGGGCAACCCGTTCTTTTCGCCCTTGGCGTAATCGGCGATGTAGCCGTTTTGCTTGAGAATGCGCGCGATGCCTTCACGCACGTTGGACCATTGCGCGGTAACGCTGGCCAACTCGGCGCGGCCGCCGTTGCGGATGATGGTAAGGAAGTCGCCCAGAGTGTCGTGGGATGCCATGACGAATGCTTTAAGGTTGCCGGGATTACCAGGATGCCTTGGTCACGCCGGGCAGTTGCCCAGAGTTGGCCAGTTCGCGGAAGGTGATACGGGAGAGGCCGAACTTGCCAATGTAAGCACGGGGACGACCGGTGAGGCTGCAACGATTGCGCAACCGCACCTTGGAGGAGTTGCGGGGCAGCTTGGCGAGCTTGCGCTGGGCTGCGTAGAAATCCTCGTCGGAGGTTTCGGGATTTGCCAAGGCGGCTTTGAGCTGCGCGCGCTTTTCAGCGTATTTGGCGGTCAGCCGCTCGCGCTTTTTGTTTCGCTCGACAACAGAGGTTTTTGCCATGTTAAAAAATGCTTTGGATTAGTTTTGAACGGCTTCCGTCTGGGCAGCGCTGCGACGGAATGGGATTCCCAGCAGCCGGAGCAATTCACGCCCCTCGTCATCGGTTTGTGCCGTGGTTACAATGGCGATATCAAGCCCAATGTTCTGGCGCTGCGAGCCGTCGGCTTGAGTTTCAGGGAAAATAGTGTGATCGGTAATTCCGAGGGAATAGTTACCCCGACCGTCCAATTTGTTGGAAACCCCGCGAAAGTCACGAATCATTGGCAAAGCAATGGATGTCAGCCGATAAAGAAATTCATACATATTTGCCCCTCGCAGCGTGACCATCACCCCGAGCGGCATGCCTTGACGTACCTTAAAATTGGAAATGCTTTTACGGGCACGCGTGACAACAGGCTTTTGCCCGGCCAACTTGGCGATTTCCTTCACAATTTCAGCCTGCTGGTTTTTGTCCGCATCCGCCTTGAACGCAGAATTAATGACGATCTTCGCCAAGGCTGGAACCTGATGGCGATTCTTGTATCCCTTTGTTTTCATAAGCTCCGGTAGGATTTTTTCCTGATAGAGCTGCTTGAGTACCGGCTTGTACATATTGCTAGTTTTTTTCGTGGACGACGGCTAGGTGTGTCATGACGCCCCCCGTCACCGCTTGTTACTTGGTTTTCTTTGCCTTGGTGGGTTTTTCCGCTGTTTGTCTGCGGCTATCGTACGCACTGGCCAAGGTCACATTCGAGGAATGAATCGGCGCTTCACGCTCAACGATTCCGCCCTCTTCGTTACCCTGTTTTTTAGTATGGCGCTTGGCCATGTTAATGCCCTCGACGATGACGCGGACGCCCCCTGTCTTGGGCAAAGTCACTCCAGCTTTCGTGCGAAAAGTTTTAGGCCCGAGAACGGCCGTTACCTTCCCGCGTTTTCCTTTTTCGGAACCCGCGATCACGACAACTTCAATACCTTTTTTGAGTTCTTTCTTATTCATGGATTACAGAACCTCGGGGGCCAATGAAATGATTTTCATGAAACTCTTCTGGCGCAGCTCGCGAGCCACCGGTCCGAAAATACGCGTGCCTTTCGGGTTTCCAGAGCCGTCAAGAATCACCACCGCATTCGAATCGAAGCGGAGGTAGCTGCCGTCGTTACGGCGAATGGGGGCCTTCGTCCGCACAATGACCGCCTTGACCACGGTGCCCTTTTTAACGGAGGCATCAGGAGTTGAATCTTTGACGGAACAGACGATGACATCGCCCACGCCAGCCGTGTCGGTGAGTTGTCCCAAACGGCGGATCATTTGAACTTCCTTGGCACCGGTATTGTCGGCGACATCAAGGCGGGAAAGCATTTGTACCATGGCAGGATCTTTCTGCTTAAAGAGTTGTTGGGAGATTAAACATTCGCTTCGCCGACAACTTTTGCGGCTTCTACGATGCGCACCACTCGCCAGCGCTTAAGCTTAGAGAGAGGGCGTGTTTCCATGATTTCGACCTTGTCTCCGAGTTTGCACTCGTTCTTTTCGTCGTGCACATGGAACACGGTCTTGCGTTTGATTTCCTTACCGTAAAGCGGATGGGGAATCTTGTAAAAGTAAGTAACCTTGATGGTTTTGTCGCCGGAGCGGCTGGTCACTTCCCCGACAAGGTCTTTGCGACTGGCACGGGTCTGAGATTCGTCTGACATGGTAAAAACGGGTTGGTTGGCGGTTAGGCTTGAACGGCGGATTGCTTTTCCTTGGCGATGGTGGCCAAACGGGCTATGTCGCGACGGAGAGTGCGCAGCTGAATCGGATTCTCCACCTGACCAGTCACCTT
>CALNBE010000161.1 GCA_937874455.1 uncultured Opitutia bacterium
TTAAAAACGAGACCCATAACCACCCGACGGAAATCGAGCCGTTCGGCGGCGCGGCCACCTGTCTCGGCGGAGCCATCCGCGATCCGCTTTCCGGGCGGAGCTATGTTTACCAAGCCATGCGCGTCACCGGCGCCGCCGATCCGCGCACGGCGTTTGAAGACACGCTGCCGGGCAAACTGCCGCAAAGGAAAATCACCCGCGAGGCCGCCCACGGCTATTCCTCCTACGGCAACCAGATCGGGCTCGCCACCGGAATTGTCGCCGAGGTTTACCATCCCAACTTTGTCGCCAAGCGCATGGAAATCGGCGCGGTAGTCGCCGCCGGGCCGCGCGAAAACGTGGTGCGCGAAGCGCCGGTGCCGGGCGATGTGATCGTGCTGGTCGGCGGACGCACCGGACGCGACGGGATCGGCGGAGCCACGGGTTCCTCCAAGGAACACACCGAAACCGCCCTGCAAAACAGCGCCGAGGTGCAAAAGGGCGACGCCCCCACCGAGCGCAAATTGCAACGGCTTTTCCGCGACCCGGCAGTCTCGAAACTCATCAAACGTTGCAACGATTTCGGCGCGGGCGGCGTCTCTGTCGCCATCGGCGAACTCGCACCGTCGCTCGACATCGACCTCGACGCGGTGCCGCGCAAATACGAGGGGCTCAACGGCACCGAGCTGGCCATTTCCGAATCCCAAGAGCGCATGGCAGTGGTGCTCGATCCGGCCGATGTGGAAAAATTTTGCGCCGCCGCCGCAAAGGAAAATGCCGAGACCGCCATCGTCGCCCGCGTCACCGACACCGGTTTCCTCCGCATGTCCTGGCGCGGCCAGACCATCGTCAATTTGCGTCGCGACTTCCTCGACACCAATGGCGTCAAACAAACCGCCACGGCCCATGTAGGGGCGTCGCTTGCGACGCCCGCCAGCGCCTTGGGGAAACCAACGTCGGCCAGTCCGTTCAACGCGCCTGCGGGCTTCGCAAGCGAAGCCCCTACCACGTCTGTCGGCGAAGGAAATTCATCGCTCCGTGCAGCGGCGTCCCTCGGTAATTCTAACCAAAATTCCCTCCGCCAACGCTGGCTGGCCGAGCTTTCCTCGCTCAACGTCTGCTCCCAGCGCGGCCTCGGCGAGCGGTTCGACGCCACCATCGGCGCCGCCACCGTGCTCCATCCGTTCGGAGGAAAATACCAAATTACCCCGGTCGAGGCGATGGCCGCCAAGCTCCCGGTGCTCGAGGGCGAAACCGATGTCTGCACGCTGATGAGCTACGGCTACGACGCCGATCTCGCCACCCGCTCGCCGGGTCACGCGGCCATCGTCGCCGTGGTCGATTCGGTCGCCCGCATTGTCGCCGCCGGCGGCGATCCCTCCCGCATCCGCCTCACCTTCCAGGAATATTTTGAGAAACTCGGCAACGACCCCGTCCGCTGGGGCAAGCCGCTCGCCGCTTTGCTCGGCGCATTCAAGGCGCAAATGGAACTTGGCCTGCCCGCCATCGGCGGCAAGGACAGTATGTCCGGCTCCTTCAAGGATCTCGACGTCCCGCCCACCCTCGTTTCCTTTGCCATCGTCCCCGCCCAGGCCAGTCAGGTCATCTCGCCGGAATTCAAAAAGGCCGGGTCGATAATCCTGCTCATCGAGGCTCCGCTTGCCGACGACGGTTTGCCCGACCTCTCCGCGCTCCAAAAGCAATTCAGGGTCATCCATGAATTGGTTCAGCGCGGCATCATTCTTTCCGCACGCACAGTTCGTCAGGGCGGCATTGGTGCCGCGCTCGCAGAAATGAGCTTTGGCAACCGAATTGGCCTCTGCCTCTTCGATGACACGCCTCACCCGTTTTTCTATTTTGAACCACAGCCTGGCGCATTCATTTTAGAAATCGAAAGCCCCCAAATGGACTTGCTCGAAAACGAGCTAAAGGAAAAGCATCTCTCTCGCACAATCCTCGGCTTCACAATCGAAGAGCCTGTTGTCGAATGGGACGGAAATGACACCGAGGTGCCAAGCATCCCTCTCTCCGAACTCCAAGCCGCCTGGGAAACCCCGCTCGAAAGCACCTTCCCGACCCAAGCCGACGAGCCTCAGGTAGGGGCGTCGCTTGCGACGCCCGCCAGCAGCCTGGGAAAACCGACCCCGCCGGATTCCTCCGCGACACCAAATTCCTACGCAGGAAACAACGTCGCCAGCCCATCCAACGCGCCTGCGGGCTTCGCAAGCGAAGCCCCTACAAACATCCCGCTCCACGCCGCCGCCTCTCCGCGTGAACAAATTTCCTCCGCGACAGCTGCCTCCCCATCGCCCGTCGCCCATCGCCCATCGCCTCCCCGCACCGCCAAACCGCGCGTCATCATTCCCGTTTTCCCTGGCAACAACTGCGAATACGACACCGCCCGCGCCTTCCGCGAAGCCGGAGCCGAGCCGCAAATTTTCGTCGTCCGCAACCAGTCCGCGCAGGATGTGAACGATTCCCTCCGCGAACTCGCCGAGGCGATCCGCCATTCGCAAATCCTCATGATTCCCGGCGGCTTCAGCGCGGGGGACGAGCCCGACGGCTCGGGGAAATTTATCGCCGCCGCCTTCCGCAATCCCGCTGTGCGCGACGCCACGATGGACTTGCTGAAAAACCGCGACGGCCTGGCACTCGGCATCTGCAACGGTTTTCAGGCGCTCATCAAACTCGGTCTCGTGCCCTTCGGAGAAATCCGCGACATCACTCCAGACTGCCCAACGCTGTTTCACAACCGCATTGGCCGCCACATTTCCCGCTACGCCCACACGGTCGTCAATGCGGGCGCAGTGGGCCGCTCGCCCTGGCTTTCCAAGATGCAGGCGGGCGATGTTTACACCATTCCGTTTTCCCACGGCGAGGGGCAGTTTGTCGCCAATCCGGAGGTTTTGGCCGAGCTGGAAAAGAACGGGCAAATCGCCTTCCAATACTGCGATTTCGACGGCAATCCGAGCGGCGCGATCGACTTCAATCCCAACGGCTCCATGCAGGCCGTCGAGGGCATCATCAGCCCCTGCGGGCGCGTGCTGGGCAAGATGGGCCACACCGAGCGGCGCGGCATCCATGTCGCCAAGAACATCCCCGGCAACAAATACCAGCCACTCTTCGAGGGCGGCGTCACCTACTTCCGCTGAGGGCAAAGGAAATTTTCCTTTGCGTCGCACATGCGTCCGCAGGGAAAAACAAAAAACCGCCGGGCATTTCGACGGTTTTTTGCAAAAGAAATTTCCTCCGCACCTTTTCTTTTACTTTTTCCCAGGCCAACGCCTGCAGGCTCTCCGCAAGTCCGGCGGGGGATAAGCCGGAATGGCCGGGGTTTGCGCAGCAACAAAAGCCTCGTGTCGGCCAGCCCGGTCAGACTCCTTCCGTGAGGTGGGAAAACTCACCCATGAAAGCCCTGCTAGGTCTGGAAAGTGTAAACCGCCCCAAATTACCGATGCGTAAAGAGAGGAAGGGTGTTTAAGGGGATGAAGAAGGTGCAC
>CALNBE010000162.1 GCA_937874455.1 uncultured Opitutia bacterium
GGAGGAAATAACGCATTAGCTGGTCGGCTTGTGCTTGAAACCGGGATGGCGTCTAGGCGGCTTGTTCGACGGCGGAAAGAATGGCGTCTATTTGTCGGGGTTGGCCGGCGTGGACGGGTTGGATGAGCAGGTGTCCGTCGAGGGACATGGTGCCGGCGAGCACCAGATCGCCCGGCCCGCGGGCAACAGGCAGCGGCTCGCCAGTGAGGGTGGTTTCCTGGAGAAAGCCTTTTCCCTCCAAAATGCGTCCGTCAACTGTGATGGCATCCCCGGGCGCGACCACCACCCGGTCCTCTGGAGTGAGCCTGGCAACCGGTTTTTTTTGCGGCGCGCCACCGGCAGTTTGTATCCAGGCGAAGGAAAAGCGGTCGCGCAATCGCTGGGCCGATTGCCGGGCGCGTTCGCGGGAGTAGTGCCGGAGTTGTTTGCCGGAGGCGTAAATGATCATGACTACTGCGACGGTGGTATAGTAAACGTCGCGGCCTGTTCCTTCGAGCGAAGCGGCGAAGGAGGCGATAAAGGCACCGGTGGCGCTGAGGAGGAAAAGGCTTTCGAGGGAAAATTTCCCCCGCAGAACGGTGGCGGTGACGGAGCGGAGCAGCGGGGTGCCGAGCAGGAGCAGGGCGAGCAGGGCGGCGGCAATCATGCCGCCGTGCACCCACCAGTAGGCTGGATCGCCGGGGAGGAGGGGCGCGCCCAGGCGCGAGCTGTCGGCGAGGCCGATTTCCAGCAGCATGGTTATCCCGGCCAGCACCAGGCAAGTGCCGAGCCGCCAGAAGAATCCACCGGGATTTTCCTCGGAGGAGCCGGGTCCTGCGGTGATTTCCGCGCAGCCGCAACAAATATCCATGCGGGCGGAGGGTGGGGGAACGCAGTGGTTTGACAACCTTGGCGGAGGAAATTTGCGCGGAGAAAAAACAGCCTGAAGCGGCGAAGGCTTCAGGCTGGGCGAAGAAAAATGCCAGGTTTTATTGTTGCTGGGCCGCGCACTTTTTTTGCTGCCGACGCCGTTGCCAGGCGAAGCTCAGGATGAAGGCAGTGCCGAGCAGCATCGCGGTTTGGGATGGTTCCGGGATGACTTGAATATTGTCGATGAGAAATTGGCCATTGCCCAGGTCGGTAATATCCCAAGTGGATCCGTCGGCATTGCCATTGGACAAATTGTAAACGATGGAGCCGTTCAGGTCGAACTCCCCTGCCAGGATGGAAAAGTCGAGAAGTTGGGGCAGTCCGCTTTCCAGCAGTTCCAGAAGGAAGGCATTGGAGAGCTGGATGTCGACGTTGTTGCTGCCCGAGACTTCCAGCTTTTCGACATTGATTCTCTCGCCGACGCTGTTCAGTGCAAGGTCGATATTGGCGTTGTTGAGCGTCAGGGTGTCGATGGTGGAAGAACCGCAACTTTGCCAGGTGGCCTGATCGGAGACGGTGAGGTGCGAGAGCAGGCTGGTGCCGTCTTCGAAGCCGATAGCTTGGGTGTTTTTTCCGGTGATCACCAGGTCGAAAGTGGATTCGGCAGTGGGATTTCCTTCGCTTGCAAAGAGGACGCCGTTTTGGCTGCTGGCGGAGGCCCCGTCTTTGAGGACCACCGTGGAGGAGACGGCGTTGGCGTGTTCTCCATTGTGCTGGGCGAGGATGACGCTTCCGGATTCGGAGTGGAGGGAGCCGCCGCTGATGGTGATGGTGCCGCTGGGCTCGGCGTAACTGCTGCTGGCAGCGACCACGAGCGCGTTTGCAGTGCCGCTCACGGTGGAGTCAATCAGGTTGGCATTTCCCCCAGCCCCGACGCGGATGCCGATCCCGTTGTTGCCAGTGCCCCGGATGACGGCGTTGCTGGCGGTGATGGTGCTCCCGGTCTGGGATGTGAGGGCTGTTTGGGCCTCGATTAGCGCGTTAGTGCCGAGGTTGATTTCGGAGTTGAGGGCGGCGTTGACACCGATGATGGAGCTGGCGGAATCCTCCGCGGCCAAGATGCGCAGGGTGAAGCCATCGGTGGCGGTAAAGGTGGCGTTGGACGCATTTAACCCGCGGATGGAATCGGATGCGCTGGCAGAATCGCTGATCTGGACCAAAATGTCGGAGTCAGTGCCGAGATCGACCACCGATCCATCAGCGATAAGGATGGTGTTGATATTTCCTCCGCCCTCGGGTTGGTTGACAGTGAGCGAGAGATTGGAGGCGGTGAAGGTTGATTCACTGGAGACGCTGAGTCCGTTGCGGTTGGATGTGATGGTGGAACCTGTGCCCAAATTGACGGAACCGTTGTTCTGCGCGTTGATGGCAAAAGCGGAGCTGGAAGCGTCCATTGTGATGGAGATGGCGGACTCGAAATTGTCCAATGTCACCTCTCCGCCGTTGGCCCGGATCGCAACGCCGGAGGTGGTGATGGTATCGCCGTGCTGCAGTGCGACGGACTGGCCGGAGTTGGCTTTGACCGTGGTTGTATAGTCAGTTGCCAGAAGGCTAGTTGTGAATGCTGACAGCGATGCTGCAGCCAGAAGGATGGTTCGTTTGTTCATGGTTTTACGTTTTCAGACAGACGCACCTGACAGGAAAAGAAAACCGGCTGGCAATATTTTTTGCTAATAGATAATTTTTTTAAATATTTTTTTAGAAAATGTTTTTTTTTAAAATTATGCAGATTATAGAGATATGTTTTAATTTGTTTTTAATTAAAAAATAAAAATTTTTACAAATGACGAGAAGGTTAGCAGAAGGAAGTGGCGGCGGGTTTTTTTGTTTGCCGGGTGGGTTGGGAGAAAGTGATTGAGGAGGGGGTAAGCGGCTTTGCCTTTTGCTGAGTCAAAATTGCGTTGTTTGGTGGCGAAAATGAGTGCGAGGAATATGCGGCGGCAATTTTTCGGGGTTCGATTTTGCCAAAACGGGCGAAGGGGAGATGCGCCGTCCGCTGGCGTTGCCAACTCGGCACCGTCGACAATGTTCGGGAATTTGAGCTGCGTCGCGCGCCTAGCGGGGCGAAAATTGTCGGCGTAAATCGGTGGCGTGGAGCAGGGCGATGCAGTCGGATTCGTCTTGGGTGGCAAGCCACTGGACGGGCAGGTCGGGCCAGGCATCGGCAACCGCCTCGTGCAGTCCGCCGACCTCGATTAAAAGGATGCCGTTGCGGGAGAGGCGTTGCGCGGCTTGGGGCAGGAGCTGGCGGATGACATCGAGTCCGTCCGCGCCGGAGACCAGGGCTTGGGAAGGCTCGTGGCGAAATTCCTCCGGCAGGGTTGGCAGCACGGCCTCCGGCTCGTAGGGCGGATTGCAGACGATGATGTCGTAGCCCCCGGCGGGCGCGGGAACGGATGCCAGCACATCGGATTGATGGAGAGTGACGCGTTCCTCTAACTGATAGTCGGCGACATTGAGCGCGGCGACTTCGAGCGCGGCGGAGGAAATATCCACCGCGTCCACCGTCGCCTGCGGGTAGGCCAAGGCGAGGAGGATGGCGAGGCAACCCGAGCCGGTGCAGACATCGGCAATGGCGGCCACATCTTCCGGATCGGGCAACCACTGGTTGAGCTGCTCTGGAATGATTTCGAGGAAGTAGGAGCGGGGCACAATGACGCGCGGATCGACCCGGAAGGAAAAATCGCCCAGCCAGGCCTCGCCGGTGATGTAGGCGGCGGGCTCGCGGTTGAGGGCGCGCCGGGCGAGCACGGTTTTTATCCGATGGATTTCCTCCGCGGTGAGCCGGGCATCGAGGAAGGTTTCCAGTCCCCGATGCGGCAGGTGCAGCGTGTGCTGGAGGAGAAAAACTGCCTCGTCATAGGCCGAGACCGCGCCCTGGCCGAAGAAAAGTTTTTCGCGATGAAAGAGGGAAACGGCGAAACGCAGCCAGTCGCGCAGAGTGAGCAGCGCGGAAGTGTCGTCGGGCAGCGAAGGAATGCGGGATGCGGATGCAGGCATGGGGGGAAGAATTTTCGGCCGACGGACGAAGACAATGCGAATCGCAAAAACATGCCGGACGGCGGTTGGCTATTTTTGTGCTGGAGGTTGTCGATAATTGGCAGTTGGTCGGAGTGGGTTGATGGATTGTGAGCTGCGGGAAAGTGGCTTGGAGAAAACGGCCGACAAATTCCGATTGTCACTTGACCGATGGGGAATGTGTGGGAACTCTGCGCCCTCCTTTTGGTCTTCTTTTTGCTCTGTTACACTCATGGGTCAGTATTTTCTTCGCCGTCTTTTACTTCTGCCGCTCACGCTGTTTGGGATTACCTTTCTGGCATTTTTAATCACCCGTTTCGTCCCCGGCGGGCCTTTGGAGCAGGCGCAGGCGGAGAAAATGGCGGCGGCGGGCCGGGGCGGCGTCGGCACTGACAACAGCGGCACGCTTTCGCCGGAGGAGGAATTGCAGCTCAAGCGATTTTACCGGATGGACCAGCCGGTGGTGACTGGCTACCTGCAATGGCTGGGCATTTTGCCCGGACCGGAAACCACGTTGGTGCAGCTATTGACGCTACCGGAAGGGGAAACAGGGTGGCAAACGGAAGTGAAGGCGGTGGCGGCGCTGGTGGATGGAGCGCCCTTGCTGGTGCAGATCCCGGCGACCATCACGGTGGAGAAGGCGAACGGGCTGGCGGTGGCGGCGCAAATCGCAGTGCGGCCCGACGCGGCGGCGCTGGAAAAATTTCTCGCGGAGCAAAAGGTCGTGCTGGAGAAGGCCAAAAAGAAGGCCGAGCTGCCGGACGCGGCGACTTTGGCGCGGCGGATTTCCAAAGGCTGGAATGTCAAGCTGCTGCCGCCGAGCACCCGTCCGGGCGCGCTGACACCGGAGTTGCAGCCGGTGCGGGTGGACGTTTTTCAAGAGAAATTTGACGGCATTTTGCAGGGAAATCTTGGCCGATCCTTTCTGCGGAACAAGCCGGTGACGGAGGTGATTTTCAGCAAGCTGCCGGTGTCGCTCTGGTTCGGCGCCTGGTCGTTGTTTTTGACCTACAGCGTGTGCATTCCCCTCGGAGTGCTCAAGGCGCTGCGGCACAAGCAGGCCATCGACAATATCTCCTCGGTGCTGTTGTTCACCGGATACGCCCTGCCGGGATATGTGCTGGCGGTGGTGCTGCAGTATTTTCTCGCCTTCCAATTTCATTTGTTCCCGCACTCGGGATTCATCGGCGAAGGCTTGAAGGATGCGTCCCTGCTGGCGAAGGCCGGCAGCGTCCTCTGGCACACGGTATTGCCGCTGCTGTGCCTGACCAGCGGAAGTTTTGCGCTGATGACGATGCTGATGAAGAACACGCTGATGGACAATCTGGCGATGGACTACGTGCGCACGGCGGTGGCCAAGGGGGTGAGTTTCCGCGCGGCGGTGCTGCGGCACGCTTTTCGCAACAGCCTGGTGCCGATTGCCACGGGACTGGGCGGGTGCCTGAGCGCGCTGCTGACCGGCAGTTTTCTAATTGAGATGATCTTCGACATCGATGGCATCGGATTGCTCGGCTACACCTCGCTGGTGGGGCGAGATTATCCGGTGTTTCTCGGGCTGCTGCTCTTTTCCTCCTTCCTGATGCTGGCGGGGAATATTCTCTCCGACGTTTGCGTGGCGCTGGTGGATCCGCGCATTCGCTTTGGCAAATGAACCCGTCCTGATTCACGACCATGTTTCGCCTTAAATTCAATCCCAACACGCTTCGGAAACTGCGGCGGTTTCGCTCGATCAAGCGCGGGTATTATTCCTTTTTGCTGCTGGTGGTTTTCGTGGCACTGGCGTTGCTGGGACCGCTGCTGGTGAGCAACCGGGCGCTGGTCGTCCACTACAACGGCGAGTATTTTTTCCCGACCTTTGGAGGGATTGTTCCGGGGAAAACCTTCGGCCTTGATTACGATTACGAGACCAACTACCGGGCGCTCAAGGAGCACTTCGCGGAGGAAAACAAAGGCGATTGGGTGTTGCTGCCGCCGGTGCCGTTCAACGGCACGGAAGTGGGCGAAGTTTACGGCGAGCTGACATTCCGGGACGGGGTTTACCTTTCCCCCGAGGACGGCCAGCCGCTGGTGGAGGGAAAGGCTTGCCTGTTGCACCCGAACGGACGCCCCGCCCGCACCTGGCAAGTGCTGGGAGGAAAATTGCACGGGACGATGCAAGGCTTCGACACGCACGGCAACCTGATCGAAAAAGGACGCTGGGAGGAGGGGAAGAGGGTGAGCTACACCCCGTTGTCCCCGGAGCTGCCAAAGGAATTTTCCGAGCCGCGCCTGGACAAGCTGCGGACCTTTCTCCCGTATCCAAACCGGCCCGGACTGGGCGGGCATTTGCTGGGCACGGATGAATCGGGGCGGGACGTGGTGGCCCGGCTTTTTTACGGCTTCCGGATTTTGTGCACCGCCAGCGTGATCTATCTGTTTTTCACTTATGTCATCGGGGTGGCAATGGGCTGCGCGATGGGGTATTTTGGCGGCTGGTTCGACATGATCGTGCAGCGGTTCATTGAGATTTGGTCGAATATTCCGCAGCTTTACCTGATCATTTTTCTCACTTCGTTGCTGGTGCCGAATCTCTTCTGGCTGATGCTGATTCTGGTGGCGTTTTCCTGGATCACGCTGACCTACTACATGCGCACCGGCACTTACCGGGAGAAGGAGCGCGAGTATGTGAGTGCGGCCCGGTTGCTCGGCGCGAGCACGCCCCGCATCATCTTCCGGCACATCCTGCCGAACACGCTTTCGACGGTGGTGACCTTCGCGCCGTTTTTGGTGGCGATGGTGGTGTTTCAATTGACCGCATTGGATTTCCTCGGCTTCGGGTTGCCGCCGACCGAGCCAACTTGGGGGGAAATGCTGAAGCAGGGGAAGGAAAACTTCGACCATCCGTGGATCCTCGGCAGCGTCGTGACCTGTCTGGTGGGCCTGCTGGTGTTGATCACCTTTGTCGGCGAGGCGATTCGCGAGGCTTTTGATCCGAAAAAATTCACCACCTACCAATAAAGGAGGAAAATGAGAAATTTGCTGCTCATGGAAATTTTTGCGCGCAAGGGCGGGGTCGTGGCGGCCCTGCTGGGATGCCTGTTGCTGCCCGTGCTGACGGCGGAGTCGATGCGGACGGAGGAGGTTTACCAGTCGCCGGAGGCGGCGGAATATTACGCCTCGCGTCCGGAATTCTTCCGCTTCGCGAAACCGGAGGATTTGCCGCAGGATCTGGTTTGGGAGGACAACGCCGAGGCGGCGGAGTTTGCCGATCCTGCGGCGAAACGCGGCGGGACGGTGACCATCGGGATGCCCGGTTATCCGGCCTCTTTTCGCCGCGTGGGGCCAAACGCCAACGGATTTTTCCGCGGGTACATGTATGATAATTACGCGATTCCACTAACCATCCAGCATCCGTTCAACGACCAGCCCGCGCCCGGAACGGCGCTGGCGTGGGCAGTTTCGCCCGACCGGAAAACGGTCTACTACAAACTCGATCCCACGGTGCGCTTCACCGATGGACAGCCGGTGACGGCGGACGATTATTTCTTCACCTTCTATTTTTACAATTCGGCCTACATCGTCGCGCCCTGGTACAACGATTTCTATTCGCGGGAGTTTGCCAGCATCACCAAGTTCGATGACTACACCATTGCGATTACCCTACCGGACGAGCGACCGGACCCGGTTTACAACACCGCGATCGAGCCAACGCCCCGGCAGTTCTTCAAGGAATTCGGCCCCGATTATATCACCCGCTATCAAACCAAATTCCAGCCGACCACCGGCGCCTATTTTGTGGAGGAGAAAAAAACGGTGGAGGAAATGTCGGTCACGCTGAAGCGGGTGGAGGACTGGTGGGGCGACCAAAGGAAAAATTTCCGTTACCGCTACAACCCCGACTACATGGTCTTTCGGGTGGTTCGAGATGAGGAGAAAATGTTTCAAATGTTCCTGCTCGGCGACTTGGACATGATGGAGCTTCGCGTCCCGAAGTTTTGGTATCAGCTCAACGAAAAAGACGCCTACCGTAAAGGTTACGTGCAAAAGGCGACCTTTTACTATGATCGCCCGTGCCCGACCTGGGGCCTGTACCTCAATACCATCAAGCCGTTTTTGGACGACCAGAACGTGCGCCTCGGCATCCAGTATGCCACGGACTGGCAGCGGGTCATCGACACGTTTTATCGCGGCGACTACCAGCGCCTCAACCAATACACGGCGGGTTTTGGCAAATTCACCAATCCCGCGATCAAGGCCCGTCCTTACGACCCCGATGT
>CALNBE010000163.1 GCA_937874455.1 uncultured Opitutia bacterium
GTTTCTCCGGCACGTCGGGATCGCCATTCAGGGTGATAAACTGCGGCTCCCGCCCATCCAGTCCGTTCTGCTCCAGCGCAGTTTTTTCCTCCAGCCCCACTTTTGGGAAGATTTCCGCCCGCGCGCATTCCGCCACAAAACGCGGAGTACCCAGCTCCACCGCGCCGGTTGCCACCACCCGCTGGATTTGCGCCGCGCCCGCCATTTCTCCGCGGGCTCCCGTCGCGCTTCGCTGCCGATCGGCGAGAATTTCCAGCCGGTCGCACCGACCCTCCAAATCGGTCCCCCGCAACACCACCTCCCCGGAAAAATCAAAGGTCGCGGTCTGACCGGACTCGTCCTCCGTCATCACCAGCCGGTCGCTGGCCACCGTGGTGTCGCGCCGCCCGCCCGGAGCATCCGCCGCCGCCAGCGTCTTCAACGGCGGCAGGATCACCACTACCCGCTCGCGCGCCGGCTCGTTTCCCGGTTCGGCGCTCACCGTGATCCTGCGCTCCGCCTTTTTTAAATCAATCGCATGCCCGCTCAGCCGCGCGCCCGACTTGGGCACCGCCACCGAAGGCCGCCCGCGCAGCAGCACTGTTTCCGTCCGCGGGAGAATTGTCGCCTCCTCACAGCGCAATTCCCTCCCTTCATAAACCGCCCGCACTTGCTGCCGCGCCACGATCCGGTTCACCGTCGAGTGCTCCAATATCGTTCCGCCCTCGAAAAGCCTGCCCTCGTGCGGAGTCTCCACCTCCAGATACTCCGACTCCAAATTAAACTCCACATCCGCCCCGCGCACCGCCCCAGTCAGCTTGATCACGTTGGCAGTCTCCCGCAATTCGATCTCCAGTCGCTCCCCGGTCAATTGCGCCAGCCCGCCCCTTTCCTTCGCGGTAAACGAGGGCACCGTGAGAAAAACTCTTTGCTCCGCGGCCACCGGACTTTGCGGCACCGCCTCCATCAAGACTTCCTGCCGCTCCGGGAAATATGCCAGCTTGCCGCCCCGCACCGTCACTTCCTGCTTCAAATCCTCCACCCGCGGCTGGCCAGTAACAGTAAAGACCTGCCCGACGTGCCGATAAGTGGCGGTTTCACCAAACATCGAACGGTTCTGGCTGTGCAACCACACGCTGCCCTCCGCCACAATTTCGTCCAACGCCTCCAGCTCCTTTTTGTCCGCCGGTTGCTTTCCCTTTCCGTCCGCCTCCGTCGCCGCCAGACTGCCGATCTCCGTCCGTCCAGCCTTGATTCTCACAGTGAGTCGGTTGCTGCGCAGCAGGATGTTGTTGCCTTTTTCATCCTTCATCATCACCCGCACCCGGTCCGGCGAGCCGTCCGTGAACACCAGTTCCGTCCGGCCCTCGCCGTTCGCGTCCCGACGCAGGGTCGCCACCGCTTCCTTGCTGAAAATGCTGATCGGCGAGGAAAGCTTTCCTTCCGGGCGCAACGTCACCCGCGCCTCGCGCGCAATGCGCACAGTCTCGCCGTCCGCTCCTCGCTGCCAGTTCCAATGCTCCCCGGTCACCGTGAACATGTCTCCTTCCAGCCGCACCGTCGAGGGGCCCGAGGCCTGTTTTTCCCCGCGGGCATACCGGCATTCCGGCGTGCTGATGGTGAGAAATTGCTTTCCTTTGCTAAAGCTCCGGATCGCCACGTCGCGCAGCACCCACACCGCGCTGTCATCCACCCGCGCCACCCGTCCGACCTCCGGCATCGCCTGCCGAGCCTTCAACTGCCAGGTGAGCGCCCCGGTTTCGCCGTCAAAATCCGCCAGCTCCAGGCCGCTCGCCACACCGATCTGCACGCCTTCCTGCGCCAGCACCGTGCCAGCACCGCACGCGCAGCAGCAAAAACAAACAATCTGAAGGAGTTTTCCCATGGGCAAAGCGGCGGAGAAAACACCCGTTCCCTTCTCCCGGCGCAAGCCTCAAACCCCGCCGCTTGTCAGCCAACCTTCCCCAGCAGAAAACACAACACCAGCAGCGCCAGCACGGTGCCAGTGATTCCGGCGTAAGCCCAGTCCCGCTCGCGGAGATAAACCAGCACCGACGCCACCACGCGCAACACCGGTGTCGCGATCAACAGCAGCAGCCCCAGCACAATCACCGCCTGCCCGTCCAGCGCCAGCAATCCACGCCCCAGCCAGCTCAGCGAATGCGGAATCGTGTGCTCCAGCGCAATCAGCCGCGCCAGATCCTCCGCGTTTCCTCCGCCCGCGCCATAGGTGTCCGCCCGGAGGAAAACCAGCGCCGTCCCCAGCACCATCAGCCCCAAGCTCAACGCCACGCCCCAGCGCAAAATGTCGCTGATCAGAATTTCAATTTTGAAAGCCCCGGTCTTTTCCTTCGCGTTCATTGCAGTCCTTTCCAAAACATTTGCACCGCGCTCACCGCCAGCACCGCCACAAAGGCATAGCGCACAAATTTCCCCTGCAAATGGCTCATCAACCGCGCCCCGGTTTTCGCCCCGAGCAGCACACCGACAGCCACCGGCGCGACGATAAAGGGGTTCACTTCGCCACGCATAAAATACACCGCCGCACTCGCCGCCGCCGTCACCCCGATCATGAAATTGCTGGTCGCCGTGCACACCTTGATCGGCAGGCCCATCCCCATGTTCATCACCGGCACTTTGAAAACGCCGCCGCCCACGCCGAGCAGCGCGCTGACAATTCCCGCGAGATAACTCACCGCCAGCCCGAGCTTCGTCCGCGCCACTTGGTAGGCCACTTCCCGTTTCTCCGCCTTGTCATAATACGCGCCGTGCAACCGCAACCTTTCCGCCCACGGGTCCGGCGGCAAATTTCCTCCGCCCGCCGCGCACTTTGGCCGCGACATCGACCAAGCGGTGTAGGCCATCACCGCGCCAAACAACACAAACAGCCAGCGGCCCGAAAGCACCAGCGTGAGAAACGCCCCGCTCAACGCGCCCAGCACCGTGCTCACTTCCAACAGCATCCCCAACCGGAGATTCGTCACCCGCTCCCGCACATACGACGCGCCCGCGCCCGCCGAGGTGGCAATCACGCAAACAATCGAGGCCGCGATGGCGTGGCGAATGTCCACCCCCATCAGCAGCGTCAGCGCGGGCACGACGACGATGCCGCCGCCCACGCCCACCAACGCGCCGATTAGCCCCGCGAAAAAAGAAATCGCGGCAATGATGATCGTGAATTCCAGTGGCGTCATAATGTGCTTCGGAAAAATTTCCTCCGCGGCTCATGCCACTTTTCCTCCGCCATGAGCAGCCTTTTTTCCGGCAAAACCATTTTTCTCCGCGCCGCCCTGTCTGCGCCCTGTCTGACGTCCGGGGAAAACCGCCGGGAAATTTTTCCTCCGCGCTTTCGTTTCCCTCGCGCCCGGCCGTTTCCTTTGCGCCGCCGTGTTTTCTCCGCTTGTTGCCGGGCCTTTCCTCCACAAGCTGCCCTGCCGTCGCCATGCCGCCGTTTTCCTCCGCCCTCAAGATTCCCGACCGCTGGCAGCAGGACGCCCTGCTGGCCCTGCGCGCGGGGCGCGATGTGATCGTGCAGGCGCCAACTGGCGCGGGGAAAACCCACGTCTTCGAGATGCTGGTGCGGAGCGGCTGGCGCAAGCGGGCCGTTTACACCGTCCCCACCCGCGCCCTCGCCAACGACAAACGCGAAGAATGGCGCGCCCAGGGACTCAATGTCGGCATCGCCACCGGCGACATCGCCGAAAACCTCGACGCGCCGATCTTGGTCGCCACGCTCGAAACCCAGCGGGGGCGTTTCCTCCGCCCGCAGGGCAACCCCGGCCAGTTGCGCGAGGGCATGCCGCTCGAATACGGCGCGGGCGCGGCGGAAATGCTCCGCGAATGCGAAACTCACGCCGCCCATGTCCAGCACCTGCTCGACGACCGGCTCAATCGCGGCAACCTCGAACGCGTCCGCCTCGAATGGCACAGCCTGCTCAACCACCTCGCCCACGCCCACGCCTTCCCTTGGGAGCGCTGGCGCGCCCTCCAGTCCGCCGCCCGGAGGAAACTGGACCAACTTCCCTGAAAAATTTCCTCCGCGAATTTCGCGAAACAGTTTCCTCCGCTGGGTATCTTTCTCCGAATAAATATTTCGGACAATTCTCATAGCTGATCCAAAGCGGTGCGGAGCACCGCACTCCACATGTCGGCCTTCGACAAACGCAAGGAAGGCATCGCATTGCCCCCTTTGCATTTCATAAAAAATCCGCCGCGGCTTTCGGGGAAGCGGGATGCCAAGGCATCCCGTTTTCCCGAAAGCCT
>CALNBE010000164.1 GCA_937874455.1 uncultured Opitutia bacterium
AGCAGCACCGGCGGTGCTGGGATCAGCGTTTGGCTACGGGCTGCTGTACCTGCCGGTGCTGCTGGTCGTGGCGATGTATCTTTTTCAGGAAAGGGAAATCTGATGAGGATGCCTGCACCGGATGATGGACGCTGGCGCTGGCTGCGCCGGCTGGCGGCGTTGGGCGGGCTGGTGCTGGCCGGGACCGGACTCGTGCCGGTGGGGGCGCCGGCGGACGCGTGGCAAAGGGCCTGCCGCCCGGATGTGCATGCGGAGAACTTGGGGGAGATGGTTGGGCAGGGCGTTTTGCTGGGTTTGTTTGGCGGGTTCCGGTCATTGTTGGCGGATTTTGCCTGGGTGCGCTCTTATGTTTACTGGGAGCAGCAGGACCGAGCGGGGAACGAGAGTTTTATGCGACTGGCTTTGCTGATGGATCCGGGAAACACTTATTTCTGGACCAACGCGGCGGACATCATTGCCTACGATCAGGCGCATTGGGAAATCCGGCGGCGGGAACGCGCCGGCCGGTTGAAAATGGAGCGGGGAGTGAAGGAGCTGTTGTTTCGCGAATACGCGAAGAGTGGACTGGAGTTGTTGTCCGAGGCGGTGACGCGTTTGCCGAAGGAGCGTTCGCAATTGTATGTGCGGGCGGGGCAGATTGCCGCGAACAAATTAAAGGACGTGGAGTTGGCGGCGGATTATTACCGCCGGGCAGCGGAGGCAGAGCATCCGGTTTGGTTTGCCGGCGTTATTTACGCGAAAATTTTAGCGGAGCAGCTCGGGCGGAAACAGGAGGCGTTGGACTGGCTGGTCGCTTATCAGTCCGAGTTGGCGGTGCGTTTGCCGCATGATCCACTGGATATCAAAGGTGCGGTGGAGGAGGAAATCGCCGCGTTGCGGCAGGAATTGGCGGAGAAAAGCGGAGCGGCGAAGGGGTGATTTTTCCTTTGCGGGTTTTTGTTGAGCGAGGCTTGGGGACAAAAAAACGGAGCTGCCGTTTTTGCCGACAACTCCGCAGGCGGAAAACCGCCGACAGTTATGTTTTTCAAAGCAAACGAGGCGCTGGAATTGGATTAGCGGCAGAGCGGCAGGACGGTGCCCCAGACGCTGCTGGTGATGACGTAACGGATGCCGGCGAAACCGGGTTCCGTGACTTCGACGTGCGGGTTGCGCTCCCAAGTCGTGGTCGTGTTGATGGCGGATTCGCCAAAGCCCCCTTCGTAAGAATGAGTGATGGGAATGTTCATGGTTTTAACCTTTTGTTTGCGATTTGTGATGAGTTAAGGCGGGTTGCCCCGCAGTTTTACTAATAGCGAGCGCCGTGCCAACTTATTCCGCAGTGGGAAGTTTGTCTAAAAACAGTCATTTTCGCCGCCGGCAGAGGAAATCTTGGGGGCTTTTCCGCAGGAAACTGATGGGGCGGAGGCGCATCAAAGAGCTTGCCTGCCCCCGGGAGTGTGGTTTTCTGCCCCGTTCCGGTTTTTACCGCCGGATTACAAACCAAAAGAATAAAAATCATGGCCAAAACCAAGAATGCCTCTCGCCCAACGAAGACAATCGCGGCCGCTTCGACACAGAAGTCGGCCCCCATGCGCGGTTGTGACGTAGTAGTGCGTTGCCTGGAGCTTCGTGTTTGCCTATCCCGGCGGGGCGCTTTTGGAGATTACCCAGGCTTTGACGCGGACGAAAAAGATCCGCGCGATTCTTCCCCGGCATGAGCAAGGCGGCGGCTTCATGGCCCAGGGTTATGCCCGGGCCACCGGAAAACCCGGCGTGTGCATGGCGACCTCCGGTCCCGGCGCGACCAACTTGGTGACGCCGATTGCCGACGCCTATATGGACAGCATCCCGCTCATCGCGATCACCGGGCAGGTGTTCCAGCAGTTGATTGGAAAAAATGCTTTCCAGGAAACTGACTTTTTTGGGGTCACACTGCCGATCGTGAAGCACAGCTTCCTCGTTCTGAACTACGAGGAGCTGCCGCTGCTCATCTTTAAAGCATTTAAAATTGCCACCAGCGGACGACCCGGTCCGGTGGTGATAGACATTCCGAAGGACGTGCAGCAGGCCGTTTTTGTGCCGAAGTTTCCCGCCAGTTTGGACGAGGTGGAGGTGCCCGGACTGCCGGAGCCGCCGCGCGCCTCGGATGACGACCTGCGGAAGGTGCTGGCCGATTTGTCGAAGGCGAAAAAACCCGTGCTTTACTACGGCGGCGGGGTGATTTCCAGCGGCGCAACCGCCGCGCTGCGCGAGTTTGCAAAACTCACCGGCATTCCGGTGGCCTCGACGCTGATGGGGCTGGGCGCGTTTCCTCCGGATTCGCCGCAAAGCCTGTACTGGTTCGGCATGCATGGCACGGTGGCCGGCAACTGGGCCGTTTGCCAGAGTGATTTGCTGATCGCTGCGGGCGCGCGTTTTGACGACCGGATCACCGGCGCGGTGGACAAGTTTTCCCCCGACGCCAAGGTGGTGCACATCGACATCGACCGCTCCGAGCACCACAAAAACAAACGGGCCGACCTGCCAATTGAATCGGACATTCGCTACGCACTGGAGAGACTGTGCGAGTTGATCAAGAAGGAGGGTTTCAAAAAACCGGATATCAAGGAATGGATGGGCCGGATTGCCGCATGGAAAAAGGAGCATCCGTTCCCGTTCACCTATGACCGCGACAAGACGCCGCACATTTTGCCGCAACTGGCGATTGAGATGCTTTACGAGGAAACCAAGGGCGAGGCGATTATCGCCACCGGGGTTGGCCAGCATCAGATGTGGGCGCCGCAGTTCTACCACTTCAAGGAACCCCGCACCTTCGTCAGTTCGCTGGGCGCGGGAACCATGGGCTTTGGTTTGCCGGCGGCCATCGGCGCGAAAGTCGCCCAGCCGAAAAGACATCGATGGCGACGGCTCCTTCCTGATGAACATCCAGGAGCTGGCCTGCATGGCGATTGAGAAAATTCCGGCGAAGGCAATGATCCTGAACAACCAGCATCTGGGCATGGTGGTGCAGTGGGAGGACCGTTTCTACGACGGCGTGCGCGGGCAGACGATTCTTGGCGACCCGAAGAATATCGGCACGCCGGAGAATCCGGTCGGGCTTTATCCCGACTTCGTGAAGATCGCGGAGGGCTTCGGCGTCAAGGGCCGCCGTGTGATGAAGCGCGAGGAATTACGCGAGGCGATTCGCGAAATGCTGGCGCACGACGGGCCTTATGTGCTCGATGTCATCGTGCCGCATGACGAGCATGTGCTGCCTTTCATCCCGCAAAAGAAATCGGCGATGGAAATTCTCACCCAGTAAGCGAGTCTGAATCGAATTTCCTCCGAGGGGCGTTTTTTGACGCTCCTCTTTTTTTGCTCCGCGCCAGGGTTTCCCGAGCTTCCTTCTTGCCTTGCCCGGCGGGGTGGGCGAGGGTTTTTCCCATGTCGGAACCTGCATCCATTGACATGGACCACCTGGCCAAACTGGCCCGCATTGCCCTGACCGCGGAGGAAAAGGCGCGCTTCGGCGGAGAGCTGGGCACCATCCTTAATTACTTCGACCAGTTGAAAACGGTGAACGTGGACGGCGTGGAGCCGAGCGCCCACGCCTTCCCGGTTTACAATGTGCTGCGCGAGGATGTGCCCGGCCCCAGTCTCGACGTGGAAATGCTCCTGCGTATCGCTCCCCAAGCGCGCGACCGCCAGGTGGTGGTGCCGCGGGTGGTGGACGACGAGGGCTGATTTTTAATTACGAATTAGAAATTATGAATGAGGAATTGGAAACACGTTCAACGAAAACGGCATCGAATCGGATATCCGGCACTCGGCTCCCCCATGTGCAACTTTCGCATTTCAAGTTTTCCAGCGGCATTGTCTGTCCGCGTTCCCGCCATTTTTAATTCTTAATTTCCAATTTTCCATCCCATGTCCCTTTCCCAACAAACCGCCGTGGAACTCGCCGCCCTGCTGGCCGCGAAGGAAATTTCCGCCCGCGAAATTCTCGAATCCTGCTTTGCCCGCATTGCCGCTGTGGATGGCCGCGTGGGCGCTTTTCTCGGCTACGACGCCGAAGACGCGCTGGCCCAGGCCGACGCCTCCGACGCCCGCCGCGCCAAGGGCGAAACGCTCGGCCCGCTCGACGGGATCCCCGTCGCGCTCAAGGACAATATTTCCCTGCGCAACCAGCCGCTCACCTGCGCGAGCAAAATGCTCAAGGGCTACGTCTCGCCCTACGACGCCACGGTGACGCGCAAGCTGCGCGAGCAGGGCGCGATTGTCTGGGGCTGGCTGAACATGGACGAGTTTGCCATGGGCGCCTCGACGGAAAATTCCGGACGCCAGATCACGCACAATCCCTGGGATCTCTCCCGCGCTCCCGGCGGCAGCTCCGGCGGCAGCGCCGCGGCGGTGGCGGCGGGATTAACTCCACTTGCGCTCGGCAGCGACACCGGCGGCTCCATCCGCCAGCCCGCCTCGCACTGCGGCGTGGTCGGGATGAAGCCCACCTATGGCCGCGTGAGTCGCTACGGCGTGGCAGCTTTTGCCTCCTCGCTCGACCAAGTCGGTCCGATCGGGCACACCGTGGAGGATGTCGCGCTGGCGTTGCAGGCGATTGCCGGCGGGGATCCGCACGACGGCACCGCGCTGGCCAACTCCGTGCCGCATTACCGGGAGGAAATGCAAAGGAAAACCGGCCCGTGGACCATCGGCGTCCCGGAGGAATTTTTTGCTGCGGGACTTGATCCCGATGTGAAGGCGCAGATCGAAAACGCCATCGCGTTTTACCAGCAACAGGGGTGCACGATTAAAAAAGTTTCCCTGCCCAGCACCGCGCAGGCGGTCGCGGTTTACTACATCATTTCTACTGCGGAAGCCTCGTCGAACCTCGCCCGCTACGACGGCATTCGCTACGGACACCGCAGCGAAAAGGCCACCGACGCCATCGACATCTATGCGCTCAGCCGGGCGGAGGGATTTGGCGACGAGGTGAAACGCCGCATCATCCTCGGCACCTACGTGCTCACCTCCGGCTACTACGACGCCTATTACGTCCGGGCGCAGAAAGTGCGGACGCTTATCCGCGACGACTTCATGCGGGCCTTCGGGGAGGTGGATTTTATCCTCGCGCCGGTGTCGCCGACCACGCCGTTCAAGCTCGGCGAGCGCGCCACGGACCTGCTCTCGGTTTACCTCGGCGACATCTACACCATCCCGGTCAACCTCGCCGGACTGCCCGCGATCAGTGTCCCGTGCGGCACCGCGCACGACATGCCGGTCGGCTTCCAGCTCATCGGCAAGCCGCTGGATGAGGTCACGCTTTTCGCCGCCGCGCAGCAATTCGAACAGGCGCACGACTTTGCCGCCCGCCGCCCCAACCTCTAATTTTTTTCCTCCGAAAAATGTCTCCTGAATACGAAGCGGTCATTGGCCT
>CALNBE010000165.1 GCA_937874455.1 uncultured Opitutia bacterium
GATAAGTTGGTTGCATGACGTAAAACTTTTGAGGCCGGAGAAGAAACGGGGCGGCGCTTCCCCTGTCAAGCGAGGTTTTTCCGGAAAAATCACCGGTCTTCGCGCCAAGCCCGCAAGACCTCCCGCACAAAGGCCAGCAGGCGCACGCGCGCCTCGGGCAGCGGGGCGAGAAATTTCTTCAGCCGCCAAATGTCGCCGGGATGCGTGGCCAGCCGCCAGGCCAGCCGTCCAGGGGTGTCCTTCCCCTGCGCAAAATCATAGCTGTGCCCGATCAGATCTGCCGGGAATTCCTCCGCGACGTCGTCGCTGATCACCCGCAAGACCGCCGCCGGTCGGCCATGTTCCTTTGCCAGCTCCAGAAACGGCCCGGTTTCCATGTCCACGATCGGCGCCCCGGTCGCCTGAAAGGCCGCGATTTTCTTCGCCTCCGTGTCCACCACCACGTCGGAGGTGTAAATTTTGTCGATTTTCCGCGCGGGGATTTTCCTTTGCGCCGCCAAAATCGGTTTCTCCGCCGCGGCATCGCCCGCCAGATAAACCATGTCGTAACGCGCCAGCGCGGGATCCAGCCCGCCGCCAAAGCCCGCCAGCCAGACGGGTTCCTTTTCCTCCGCGCATGCCCGCAGCACCGCCTCGATCCGCAACGCGCTGTGCGGCTGGCCCATGCCGCACTCGACCACGCGCACCGGCACGTTTTCCAGTTTCCCCGTCCACCCCGGAGCCGCGCCAAGGCGGGTCTTTTGCATTTCTGTCAAGGCCCGGCGAAACACCGCCACTTCATACGATGAAGGCACAAACAAGGTCAACATGCCCGAATTCCTGCCGGAAAATTTCCGGAGACCAACAACATTCTTGGCCTAGCCAAAAACCGTTTCCCCGCTATTTTCCCCTGCGCATTTCCTTCGCTTCCTTTTCCCGCCATGGCCAACTCTCCTTCCTCCGCCCAACCCCTCGCCCTGCTCTGCGGAGACCCTTCCGGCGTCGGCCCGGAAATCATCGCCCGCTGGCTCGCCGCGCCGGAAAACCGGGGAAATGTCGTTCCGGTCGGCCCGCAATCCTGGCTCGAAACGCTGCCGGTGCCGGGCGTCGCGGTCGGCGACAAAGATTACCGGATTGCGCCCGGACGGCCCGACGAGGCCGGACAACGCGTCGCCCTCGCCGCGATGGAGGTCGGGGCCGCGGGCTGCCGCGAAGGAATTTTCGACGCGGTCGTCACCGGCCCGGTCAACAAGGCCCGGCTGGCCGCCGTCGGCTACCCGTTCCCCGGACAGACCGAATTTTTCGCCGACCGCTGGGGCGGCGATCCGGTCATGGCTTTTGCCGGAGGAAAACTCCGGGTCGCCCTCGCCACCTGGCACATCCCGCTCCAGCAGGTTTCCTCCCAAATTTCCTTTGCCCTGCTGCGCCGTACCGTGGCCGCAGCCGTCCGGCTGGCCGTCGCCACCGGAGGAAAAGTCCCGGCGCGCATCGGCGTTTGCGGACTCAACCCGCACGCGGGGGAAAACGGCCTGCTGGGCGCGGAGGAAATCGACAGGATCAATCCGTGGCTCGCGGAAATCCGCCGCGAATTTCCCGGCGTCTCCGACTGCCAGCCGGGCGACACGATTTTCTGGCGGCACCTGCGGGGGGAATTCGACGCGGTGGTCGCGCTCTACCACGATCAGGGGCTCGCCCCGCTCAAAACTCTGGAGTTCGAGCAAAGCGTCAACCTCACCCTCGGTCTGCCTTTCGTCCGCACCAGCCCCGACCACGGCACCGCCTACGCGCTAGCCGGAAAAAACACCGCCAGCCTCACCAGCTGGAACAACGCCGTCCGGCTCGCTCACGTCCTGTCCGGATCTCTTTGAGCGAGCAAAAGCGCGTCAACACCCATCCGAAAATCCCCCACCATCGGGAACCAATACAGTTCCTCGCGGATTTTCTCCGCCTTGACAATCCGGCTGGGCATGGGTTTTCCCCGGCGCAACATCCTTGGTGTTTGCTGCCGTTCGTCAAAAATCGGCAGGGG
>CALNBE010000166.1 GCA_937874455.1 uncultured Opitutia bacterium
GACCATCACCATCGCGGCGGAGGCGGGCCAGTTGCAGTTGAATGTGATGGAGCCGGTGATCGTCTGGTCGCTTTTCAAAAGCATCAACCACCTGCGCCAGGCCTGCATTGTGCTGAAGGAACGCACAGTCGTCGGCATCACCGCAAACCGCGAGGTATGCCGCGGCTACGTTGACCACAGCATTGGTGTGGTGACCGCGCTGCTGCCGGTGATGGGGTATGCGAAGGCGACGGAACTGGCCAAGGACGCCCTGCGGAGCGGGAAAAGTGTGAAGGCGCTGATTCTGGAAAAAGGACTGATGACCGAGATCCAGGTGGAGGATTTGCTCGATCCGGCAAAAATGTTTCCAGCGAAATAAACCGCCCGCGCCGGTGCTCGCCGCTTGTGTCGGCGGAGGAAATTCCCCAACTTTCTTCCATGAAAGTGGAATGTGTCACGCTTGGACCATTTGAAACGAACGCCTATCTCCTCACGGATGACGCGGAGCAAAATTGCGCGATTGTCGATGCCCCGCCCGGCGCGGGAAAAGTGCTGGCGGAGGAAATTGCGGCGCGCGGTCTGAAGTTGGAGGCGTTGCTGCTGACGCACGGGCATTGGGACCATATGTCAGACGCGGCGGATTTTGCGACGGCAGGCGTGGCGGTTTACGGACACCGGGATGACGCGGCGTGCTATGCGACGCCGGAGAAATTCATGCCTTGGTATCAGATGGCCCTGCCGCATTTGACGGCGGCAAATTTTCGTCCGGTTCAAATCACGCACTGGGTGGCGGATGGCGACACCATCACCGTGCTGGGAAAAACCTTCGAAGTGCGCCACGTGCCGGGGCATTGTCCGGGCAACGTGCTGTTTTACTGCGCGGAGGAAAAAATGGCCTTCACCGGCGACGCGCTGTTTGCGGGCAGCGTCGGGCGGTCGGATCTTCCCGGCGGCAGCTGGCCGGTTTTGCTCCGGGCGATTCGGGAGCGCATTTACACTTTGCCGGAGGAAACAGTGTTGTTTGCCGGACACGGACCGGAGACCACAGTCGGCGACGAAAAGTTGACCAATCCTTACGCCCGACCCGAGTAGCGCGGAGGAAATTGGTTTTTGTTCTGTTTCCTCCAAATCATGGAATGCCTTTTGCTTATACCCTGACCCAGCATGTCCGACGACCGACGTTTTCCCTCCCAAGTAAGATTCATTTTGGGCAACGAAGCCTGCGAACGCTTCAGCTATTACGGAATGAAGAGCATTCTGGCGGTTTACGCCACCACGATGCTGATGATGACCGAGGACCAGGCGACGGAAGTCATCCACCTGTTTGGCTTTGCCAACTACCTGATGCCGCTGCTCGGCGGCTGGATCTCGGACCGGTTTTGGGGACGCTACAAGACGATCCTCTGGATCTCGCTGTTTTACTGTGCCGGCCACGGGGTGCTGGCGCTGGCGGATTTGTCGGCCAGCATTGATTACAAGATCGGGTGCCTGTATCTCGGCCTGGGACTGATCGCCTTTGGCTCGGGCGGCATCAAGCCCTGCGTGTCGGCCTTCATGGGCGACCAGTTCAAGCCTTGGCAGAAGAAGCTGCTGCAAAAAGCCTACGCCGCCTTTTACTGGTGCATCAACCTCGGCTCGTTCTCTTCGATGCTGCTGATCCCGCTGATCAAGGACAACTGGGGCTGGAGCTGGGCCTTCGGCATTCCGGGGATTTTGATGGCGCTGGCCACTTTTGTCTTCTGGTTGGGAAGAAAACGCTATGTCCATGTGGATCCCGCGAACGCGGCGGAAAGCACGGAGGAAAAAGCCGGATTCGTCCCGGTGATGGCCCATGCCTTGACGGGAAAAGACCGGAAGCCCGGTGACAGTTTTTGGGCGGCGGCGCGGAGGAAATTTTCCGATGAGGCGGTGGACGGAGTGATCGCCACGCTCCGGGTGATGATGATTTTTTCGATGATCCCGATGTTCTGGGCGCTGTTTGACCAAGGCGGCTCGACCTGGGTGTTGCAAGGGAAACAGATGCAGGAGGTGACGCTTTTCGGGATGCGGCTCACGGCGGAGCAATTTCAGGCGGCCAATCCGGCTTTCGTGATGGTGCTGATTCCGTTGGTGGTGTACGGCATTTATCCCTTGCTCGGCAACTGGGCGACCCCGCTGCGTCGGGTGACGCTCGGACTGGGCGGCGCGGGCGCGGCGTATTTCCTCGTCGGTTGGCTGCAAATGCGCCTGGAGCAGGGGGAACAGCTTTCGCTCCTTTGGCAGTTGATGCCGTATTTTGTGATTACCATGAGCGAGGTGCTGGTGTCAGTGACCGGCCTGGAATTTGCCTTTACCCAAGCGCCGAAGGCGATGAAGAGCACCATCACCAGTTTCTGGCTGCTCACCTCGGCGGTGGGGCAGTTGATCGTGGTGGCGATCACGCACTTTGGTGGCGCGGAGGGCGACGGCTCCTCGGCGGTGTCGAGCGGGCGATTTTTCCTCTACGGCGAATGGATGCTGGTGGTGACGGTGATTTTCGCCGTGGTCGCGACCTTCTACCGCTACCGGAAAGAAGAGGAAG
The DNA here is from genome assembly GCA_937874455.1 of uncultured Opitutia bacterium. GTDB lineage: Bacteria > Verrucomicrobiota > Verrucomicrobiia > Opitutales > UBA953 > CALNBE01. Next base: position 2,540 of record CALNBE010000166.1, read on the forward strand.
AACCCGCCGCGGCCTGATTCGGCGCGTGGTTGTTGGGCAAAGAAAAAACCGGCCGAGTTGGCCGGTTGGCGGAGGAAAGGGCGCGCAGGAAATCAGGCGGCTTTGTTGCCTTTGCGGCGGCGCAGCTGGTCGATCAAGGTGACGCGGAAGAGGCAGGCGGCCATCCAGAAGAGGATGCTCAGGCAGAGTGCGGCGTAGGCGGCTCCGGCCCATTGCCAGATGGCGGGGGCCTCGGTCCAAGGGACGTGCTTTTTCAGGACGAGGAGCATGTAAACGAAGAAGCCCGCAGAGAGGGTCAGATCGATCAGGAGGCCGCGCCGGGAAATGAGTTTCTGGGAAGAAGGGTTGTCCATGTGAATTGTATGAAAGAGGCGCGGGCCGGAGGAAAGTCAAACGTGGCAAAGGAAAAGGCGGCCTCGCAGGAGACCGCCTTTGTGAGAGGAGTTTTTGGCCGATTACTGCGCGGCGGCTTCGGAGGAAAAAAGGCGGCGTTCGGTGATTTCGGCGCGGATTTTCTCAATGAATTCTGGCAGTGGGCAGGTGCCCTCCAAGGACTTGTTGGCGCGGGAGCGGACGGAGACCAGCCCGGCTTCCTTTTCCTTGGCTCCGATGACCAGCATGTTGGGAATTTTGTCCAGCTCCGCGCGGCGGATTTTTGCTCCGAGTTTGTCGCTGTGAGAGTCCACGCTGGCGCGAATCTTGTGGGCCTTGAGCAGTGCGGCGACCTCTTCCGCATGGGCGTTGAGATCGTCGTTGAGCGGCAAAATGCGGACCTGTTCGGGGGCGAGCCAAGTGGGGAAATTCCCGGCGAAGTGTTCGATGAGAATCCCGCAGAAACGCTCCATGGAGCCGAAAGGCGCACGGTGAATCATCACCGGGCGGTGCGATTTGTTGTCGGCGCCGATGTAGGAGAGGTCGAAACGCTCGGGCAGGTTGTAATCGACCTGGACCGTGCCGAGCTGCCATTCGCGGCCGATCACATCCTTGACCACGAAGTCGATTTTCGGGCCGTAGAAAGCGGCCTCGCCCGGCTCCTCGGAGAAATTGACTCCGAGGGTTTGGGCGGCCTCGCGGCAGGCGGCCTCGGCCTTGTCCCAGTTTTCCGGCTTGCCAGTGTACTTGGAGGAATCGGGATCGCGAAGCCCGACGCGCACCCGGTAATCGGTGAGACCGAGGGTGGTGAGGATGATTTTGACGATGGCGAGACAGTTGAGCACCTCCTGGCCGACCTGATCCTCGGTGCAGAAGATGTGGGCGTCGTCCTGGGTAAAGCCCCGGACGCGGGTCATGCCGTTGAGTTCGCCGGACTGTTCCCAGCGGTAAACTGTGCCGAACTCGGCCAGCCGCACCGGAAGGTCGCGGTAGGAATGCGGTTGGGCGTCGTAGATTTTGATGTGGTGCGGGCAGTTCATCGGCTTGAGCAGGAAGCCGTCGAGCAACTGGTCGTCGGGCAGCACGCGGTCTTCTTTGACCATTTCGGTGCCCGCGCGCTGGTTGAGGTTTTCGCGGAATTTGGCGGAGACGGCTTCGAGGCGCGAAGTGAGTTCGCAGCAGGAGCAACCCTCGGTGGCGATTTTGGCGAGCTGGTCGGGATCGACGAGCGGCGTGAACTGGGATTCCTTGTAGTAGGGGAAGTGGCCGGAGGTTTTGTAGAGGGCCAGCTTGCCGATGTGCGGCGTGACGACTTGTTGGTAGCCCTGTTTGGCGAGTTCCTCGCCGATGAAGGTTTGGAGTTCCTGGCGGAGGATGGTGCCGTTGGGCATCCAGAGGATGAGACCTTGGCCGACATCCTCGTCGATGTGGAAGAGTTTGAGGTCGCGGCCCAGTTTGCGGTGGTCGCGTTTTTTGGCTTCTTCGAGGCGGAGCAAATACTGTTCGAGTTCCTCCTTGGAGGCGAAGGCGGTGCCGTAGATGCGCTGGAGCTGCTTGTTTTTCTCATCGCCGCGGTGATAGGAACCGGCGACGGAAAGGAGTTTGAAGGCCTTGACTTGGGAAGTGTAGCGGACGTGGGTGCCCGCGCAGAGGTCGAGAAACTCGCCGTTGCGGTAGAAGCTGATGGCCTCGCCCTCGGGAATGTCGGCGAGGCGTCCCAGTTTGTAAGTTGGCTGGCCGAATTCGTTGATCAGCTTGGTTGCCTCCTCGCGGGAGCATTCGAAGCGTTCGAATTTTTGGTTCTCCTTGACGATTTTTTTCATCTCGGCCTCGATTTTTTCGAGGTCCTCGGCGGTAAATTTGTGATCGCTGTCGAAATCGTAGTAGAAACCGGTGTCGGTGGGCGGGCCAATGTCGAGCTTCGTAGTGGGGAACAGACGAAGAACGGCGGTCGCAAGGATGTGCGACGCGGAGTGACGAATCTCTTGAAGTGGTGTCATTGGCTGGCTCATAAGAAAAAGGAGTCGAAAACGGGAAGCGGCCCCGGCGGAGCGGAGCAAAGGAAATTTTTTAAGAAGGCGTTGTTGGTGAACTTTTGCCGATGGTTTTCAAGTTATCTTTGCGACTTGGGCGCGGAGGAAACCGGCGCGGAGGAAAAAGCAAAACGGGAACCCCGAAGGATTCCCGTTTGCGGAAGGAGCCGCGGCTCCCGATGGGAAGAATCCGCCCTTAGGCGATAGTGACTTCCTTGGTGAGGTAAACGTCCTGAATGGTTTGCAGGAGTTTGGCACCCTCGGCCATCGGGCGTTGGAAGGCTTTGCGACCGGAGATGAGACCTTGGCCGCCGGCGCGCTTGTTGATGACGGCGGTTTTGACGGCTTCGGCGAAGTCGTTGTCGCC
>CALNBE010000167.1 GCA_937874455.1 uncultured Opitutia bacterium
TGGATACGGGCCCAGCCGGGGTTGGCGTTGAAGGGGCCGGGAACGCGGGCGTGGAGGGAGTGGGAAGCGTGGGCACCACGGCCACCGACGACCCGGCGACCAGGCCTGAGTAATAGACGACGTCGACCACGGCCCCATCGGCCCCGCACGCCAATCCCAGCCCGGGGACGTCCAGGGTTCCGCCGTTGCCCAACAAAACACTGGTGTTGCCCACGATCACGTCCCGCACGTTCGCGTCGCCCGCAAGGGCGGAGACGAACGGCACGCAGGCCCGCGCAGGAAGCCCGGACAGCCCCACGGAAAAGGCATCCCCCGCCAAGCGCACCGTGGCCGGGGACACAGTCACTGCACCACCCCACGCGTTGCTCATGGTCGCTGCGCTGGCTTGGCGGAAGTCGGCGGGGGCCAGCCCATCTTCAAGCACGTTCAACGTGCTGACGCCGCGGAACGAGCCAACGACGCCATGGGACCGATCAACGCGGTTGGCCAGGTCCCGAACGTTCTCGACGTCCGATGCCACGTTCACCCGGGTGGTGACGCGGGGGTAGACCCAAAACGCGGCGGCCCCCATTGCCGTGGCAACCCCCAATGCGAGCAGCAACTCGACCAGGCCAAAGCCAGGGGCGGGCAAACAACGGGGAGGGCGAGCATGCAGTGTCATGCATTTGAGCATGCGACACAAATGCATTTTGACAAGCCCTGAGAGCAGTTCCTTATTTTAGTCAAAAATGTTTTGAATCAATGGGTTGACATCGGTTGGCGATGTGGTTGGATCGTGGTGTAGGAGCGGTTTAATGGGTAAGCCGACCTACCCATAAAAGAGAGTGAAGACATGAAGATTCATCCCGTCGAGCCCGCCAGCACCGACCTGGCGCATTTCCAACTCCACACCGCCGCGCGGTTCCTGGACCGCACCAATGGCCTCAATCAGCTGGCCGACAAGCACCGCAGGATCCAGCGCTTGGCCACCCGCGCCCGCCATGAGCGGCGTTGGAAGAAGGAAGAGGAGCGCTTCGTATGAGCCTCTTGAACATGGCCCTGCTGTTTGTCGGTCTCCTGGGCACCGCGGTGTTCTACCGGGACCTGGTCGCCAACCCCATCTCCGCCGGGCGCGCCCTGGTGCGCTTCTATCAACTGCCGGCGGAGCATCGCCAAGGAAGCGTTCTGCAAGAGGTTTCGAAGGCGTGGTGGAGCATCGTGCTGGTGCCGTTCTACGTGCTGGTGGCCCTGGTGCTCATCGGGGTTCTGGGAGGTGGGCAATGAGTGCCGGGACCGAAAGCCTCATCAGGGCCATCCAAACCAACGACCCGCTGGCCTTCTATGGGTGGCTCCACACACTCAAGGGGACGCCCGACCTGGACGCTGGAGTGGCCGGCGATCCTGGTATCACCGCGTTGGCCGTCGCCTCCCTCATGTATTCCAAGGCCATCCAGTCGGACCCGGTCCTGGCTACGCGTTATGCGGCAATGATTGAGGCGCTTATGGACGCCGGGGCCAATCCGCTGGTTCAGATCGGGGAGCGGTTCGTGGTGCGACGGGGACACAGTGGAAAGCTAGAACGTCGTCAGATCTCAGAAGGTCGGAGCGTCGCAGAGGTCTGTGGAGGCGTTCTGTGCCCGGCAATGCAGGCATGGTTCGCACGCCATACCGCGGATTTGATGAACACCCACCTTCACCGCTACCACCCAGCGTTCATCAAGACTCAGCAACCGGTCGCTGAAGAGGTTTGAAGCACGTGCCGGCGGCTACTCGCCGCCGAAAGGCGGGGTGGAGACAACGGCAGGGTGGGCCACGGCTTCCGCCGGGCCCCAGGGTCGCTGAACGTAAGACGTCTGCACCGCTGAAACCCCCTCGCTGCATGGCTCTTGCGGGAATAGGTTTGCATCGTAGTGTGTTGCACGACCTACCCATAAAAGGAGCCCATCTCATGCGTCTCGTTGTCTGTTGCTTCAAAGGGGGTGTGGGGCGCACCACGCTCTCGCTCAACCTCGCCGCCGCGTTTGCCGGCCAATCCCGCGTGCTCGTCAACGACCGCGACCCGCAATGCGGTTCCGTGGCGTGGTCAGCGATGAGCGACGGGGAAACGCCGTTCACCGTGAGCCGTGCCTCATCCCCAGGCTTCGACCTGGAGATTCAAGACCTGCCGCCCAGCGCCCCAGTGAAAGACCAGCTGCCGGACGCGGACCTCTACATCGTCCCAACGCTGCTCGACGGGGGCAGTTACGTCGTCTACCTGCGGACCATCGACACGCTGCGACGTCAGGGCAAGCCCTTCCTGCCGGTCGCCAATCGGGTCAACCTCAAGCGCGCGGAGCACCGCCGCCGGCTCGAAGACCCGAACCTTGCAGGTGCCATCGTCATTCCCGAGCGGGCGGCGTTGGCGAGCTACTACGAGCTCGGCGAGACCGTGTTCTCCATGCGCGGCGCGGGCGTGGCCAAGGCTCGAGAGGACATTCTGCGGGTAGGTCAGGCTATCCAAAAAAGGTTGGCCAACCCGGGCCGGGGGCAGGCATGATGGAGCTCCCAATGCTGCCCCTGCCGGACCTCATGGCTGCCAAGAAGACCCCCGCCAAGAACGCAGTTGCCAAGAAGGCACCGGCCCGCAAAGACCTGTCCACGGCTGCGAAAGTGGTTCATGCCAAGCCGCAGCGGGAGTATGCGCCGCTCGTCGACTTGGACCAGTTTTCCGAGGAGCAGCTGGCAGAGCTGATGGTGGCTGCAGGGGACGCGCCTAACCGCAAGACTTACTTCGACTTCAGCGAAGAGGCGCCGTATACCCGGGCCGGGAAAAAGGTTCACTTGGAGGTGGGCCGGGGTTCGCAAATGTTCGACTACCGGGACGCCAAGGGCCGCCGGATCGAGCGAACGATGGTCACCCTGCCGCCCAAGCTGCGGGAGCAAATCCAAGGCGCAACTGGGGAGCAGGATCCCGTGGTGACCACCGCGCTCATCGCGCTGGCGTCCTGGGCCTGCCAAGAGCTCAAGAAGTCGAAGAGGCGCTTGGTGGTCACCACGGCAACCGACGACCTGGATCCGGTGCGCCGGCAGGTGAGGAAGGCGATTGTGGGCCGGCAACGAAAAGAGAGGTAAGGCGGATGCGGTTTGACGAGCGAGAGGCGGCCATGGGCCGCCTTTTTTATGGCTGGCGGTGAGTGGAAAAAGCAACGTCAAAAGCGGCTGAAAGCAAAAGCGTGGTGGAGAAAAGGCGGGTGGGGCTTCGGCTTCCGCCGGGCCCGGCGCTTGGCTGGAAATGTGAGGTGTTTCAGGGTTTTTGTGTCTTTTGCGGTTGCCCGTCAGTTCTATATTTTAGTCAAATAAATGTGTTGCTTTAGGGTTTACATTTTTTGGGTCTGTCGTAACCTGGATTCATAGGAAGGCAATACTGCTGACCGAAAAAGCCAAAAAGGTAATCATCATGGAACTCATCATCAATAGCCGTAAAATCAACCGCACCATCACTTTCTCTCGCCCTGGCCGTTCCTACATCTACGCTGATTTGAATGGTCAACCAGGCACCCTCGGTGAGCAGATCTGCGATAGCAATGGCTACACCCATTCCTACGAGGGCGAAGATCAAGAAGGGTTTGAGAAGGTCTGCCGCCGCTGGTATCGCGCCCACGTCCGGGATGAGCTCATCAATGGCTAAGGGATACGCCATCGCCCCCAAGCAGCCGGTTCCCCGCCGGCTGCCCACGGTTCGCATTGCCCCGGCCAAGGCGGCCGCATTCCGGGCTCTCGCTCGCCAGCAGGGGCTCACGGCCAGCAGTGCATTGGCTGCCCTGGTGGCCACCCATGCCGACATCCGGCAGCCGTTCGGGCCCCGAGTCCGTGCCAAGCATGGGCCGGATGGGAAGCGTTACGGCGCGATTTTGCCGGACCCGAAGGTGTCTGAAGAGGTGGCCAAGGGCCTGATCCAGGACGCACGAACGGCGGGGATCTCGCTGGGCGAGGCGATGCGGCAACTGGTGGACCGGTGCCTGGAGCAGAGCCGGTGAAGAAATGGAAAGGAAAAACGGCGGCTCAAGGGTCGCCTTTTTTATGCCTAGGGTTTGGCAATGCTGCTGAAAAAGGGGCGCCTGCCCCTTTGCTGAGTTGTTGGGCTACTGGGGCGTGGGAGAGTTGGGCGGTGGCTGGGGCGGAAGCCCCGGCCTATGTCCTAATCTCCCCGGAGGGGGCTTTTCAGACGCGGCCCGGGGCCGCGTTGTTTCAAGAGCAAAAGCGGCCAAAGCCGACGGCGCTGCCGCCGAGTTTTGGAAGAAAAGGCGGGGATGGGCCGTGGCTTCCGCCAGGCCTTGGATCCGCTGAAGCGTAGAAGTGTGAGCCGTTGCAAAGGTTGTTCAAATCTGCTTTTTGCCCGTCATATTTTATCTTTAGTCAAATTAATGTGTTGTTTTCTGGTTTACATTTTTCGGCCCTGTTGTAACCTGGATTTGTAGGGGGGCATAACGCCGACCTGAAAAAAAGAAAAGATAACCGCCATGCTCATGCGTCATTTTTACCACTGCTCCCGTGATGCCAACCTGGCCGACCAGCCCCTAAATCCCTTTGACGGGCAAACCTCTGAAATCCGTGGCCTCTGCTTTTCGGATGGCGAAGAGCAGCATTTCGGGCCCCACAGTTACCAGATCAGCCTCCCAGACGACTGCGATTTTCTCACCGCCAACTTGGTGTGGAACATGAAGCTGGCCGTGGAAGAAGGAACCCGGGCGGTGGGCAGGAATGGCGAACAGCTCCAGTTGACCCTCACCATGGCCGAGCAAGCCTGCAAGGAAGCCATGGCAGAGATGGGCTATGACCTGGACGATGAAACCGTTGAGTTTGTTTTTTGCCGCGCCATTGAGTTCGACGATTGCGATGAGAGCATCGGCGGTGACGATAACGACTGTTGCGACCCCTGGGATGAGCAGATCGACGGCTGGGGCCTGCAAAGCGTTCGGGCCCTGGTGGCGCACAAGTTGGGCTTGGTGGGGGCCGCCATCGATGATGAAAACGGCCAGTGCTACATCAGCGCCAACCCGGACCTGGTGCTGAAAAAGGTGGAAGAGGAAGAGGTGTCTTGAAAGTAAGGGCGGATCAATGGCCGTCCTTCTCTTGTCTGCTCCCCCGTCACCGCCCACCCCATACGCTCCTCCCCATGGAACCCCTCCCCACCCCAGACGGCCGCTACCTCATCGTCCGAGGGCGCCTCTGGCGCACCACCAACCCAGGCCTCAGTGAGCAGGAGAGGCAACGCCTGGTCCACGAGCTGATGGACGCCCGGCGTGCCGTCAAAGCAGCGAAGGCCAACAGGGACGAGGACGCACTCGCCGCCGCCCGGTGCGCCGTGGACAGCGCGAAGAGGGGCCTGGGCGAACGAGGCCCGGTGTGGTGGACAGATGGGGAGAGGGATTGGAACCGGTGCTTGGTGAAGAACACCCCCTATGCGGCCTGGCATGCCTCCCAGGTCAACGTCCAGCGTTAGCCCCGGCTCTCGTTCACCAACCGAGCCCAAGCCACCCCCAGCTGCCGCACCTCATCGGCCCACGCCCGGTAATCGTCCAGCGGCATAGGCTCTTCCAATCCGCGTTTCACACGTCCTAGGTGTTTCGACTTCCTCGCCATCGCTTCTCGATACAAAAGTTCCGCTGACTCCAACTTGTCAGCCCGCTTGGCGGCCTGCAGTTGGGCCAGCCGCCGAACCGAATCCGGGTTGCTGGACAGCACGCGGGGGGCATGAGGCAGGGCAGGACCGCCGGTCATCGGAATCCGCTTGTGGTTGCTCACCGGGTCCATCACACGGTGGCGCCAGCACTCCCGCCAGTCGTCATCGTCCACCTGGCCACCGCCCGGCACCTCAAGCGGCACGACGATCCCATGGGCCTCAATGAGCGCCCACACGGCCCCCAGGAACCCGTTTGCCGGAAGCCGCAGAAGGGTCACCTGGCCCTCTGCCACCACCTCGCCCCCGTCCCTCATTCGTAACGCCAGCAGGGCCTCGCTCAGTGCCAAGGCATCGCCTGACCGGGTGCTCCAGCCCACCAAGCACACGCGCTCCCCATCTACCTCACCCGACCAGGCATAGACCCTGAAGCGGGGCTTGTCGAAACGGGCGGACAGGTGTGCTAGCAGCCGCTCACGCTTCGAGTGACGGCTCAACGGGGTGAAATGGTTCTCCGCGTAGAGCAACGCAGAGCGCCGACGCTCCAGCAGCAAAGCCACCCGGTCAGGGTCCGCCGACGCTTGCCAGTCCGACCAGCTCACCACATCGCGCAGGCCTTTCCTCGACGCGCAGGAACGGCAGGCAGGCACCCAGTTCTCCACCACGCCAGCGGGGCCACCCAGTTGCGCGGGGACCAGTGACGTAGCCGTCCAGGACTTGGGAGAGGACAGGTCCAGTGGAGCGGAGCAGAAGGCGCAGGCGTTGCCGAACTCTGCCAGCCCTGCTTTGCGTTGCCACCCGTTGGCCTTGCCTTCCAGCGGGGCATCGGCTCGGGCGATGGCGTCCAAGAAGGGGGTCAGCTCAAGCACGGAACACCCCCCAGCCGTTCAACGCGGGCCCAGCAACCGGATCGCGGAACGGGGGCAGTGGGGCGTTGCAGAAGCCTGAAAAAGATTTGACTAAAGCGCCTTGCCGAGCCTGTCGAACCACCCCAGCAACCGCCGATCCAAAACCCTGGACCTGCTTGCCCGATCCATTCCCAGCCCAGCACTGGACCGCCAATCGCTGATCGAAGGCCCGGGGACAGCGAACGAGAGCAAGGTCAGCCCGCTTGACTAAAACGGATGGGGTCAGTGTTTCCAGGGCATGCGACCCGCTGGCATTAAAGTACCCACGGCCATTATT
>CALNBE010000168.1 GCA_937874455.1 uncultured Opitutia bacterium
ATCTCCCCGGCGCGCAATTACCCGCTTCTCCTCTGGGGACAGGCCTTGAGCGCCTTTGGTGACAATGCCATCCTCGGCGTGATCATCGGCCAGCTCACCTATCTGCAACAGGCCGGGACCATCACCGCCGAGACGCTGCGCGAAGGAAACGCCATTTACTCCTCGATGTTTCTCATCCCCTACGTGCTGCTGGCGCCGCTCGCGGGCTACCTCAACGACCGCCATGCCAAGACCAGTTGGCTGGTGGGCGGCAACGCGCTGAAACTCCTCGGCACCTTGGTCTGCGTGCTCAGTCTCTGGCTCCCGGCCTGGTGGCAGGGCGTGGGCTATTTCATCATCGGCATCGGCGCCTGCGTTTATGGTCCGGCGAAATACGGGGTGCTGCCGGAAATCCTCCCGAAGGAAAAACTGGTCAAGGCCAACGGCGCGGTCGAAATGCTCACTCTCGTCGGTGTGCTCACCGGAGTGATCGGCGGGGCCTGGCTCTCCGACCGTTTTCATGACAACATCGGAGCGTCCTTCGCCGCAGTCTCGGGCGTCTATCTCTTCGCCCTGCTGCTCAACCTCGGGATGCGCAAAACGCCCTTCGATCCGTCCGTCAAACTGGCCGAGAGCGCGGGGGAATTTTTCCGCCACACTGTCGATTTGCTCCGCGCGCCGCGCCTGAGCCGACTGCTGCTGGGCACCGCCTTGTTCTGGATCGTCGGCAAGGCCATGCAAAGCCACTTCCAACCGTGGGGACTCAACGTGCTGGGGCTGGCCGACAACACCCAGATTTCCCTCCTCGCCCTTTGGCTGACCATCGGGGTGATCCTCGGCAGCGTGCTGGCGGGCGTGCTCCACAAGGTGGGCGATCTGCGGGCGATTCCGCTCTACGGTTTCGCCCTAGCCGTCACGCTGACGCTGGCGTTCACGGTGGGCATCTGGCCGTTTTGGATGACGCCGACTTTCCATCTCGGCGGGATGACGATCATCCTGCCGGTGGCGTTGCTGCTGGCCAGTGCGGGGATGTTTGCCGGGCTGTTCCTCATCCCGATGAACGCCGCGCTGCAGGCCGAGTCCGACCCGTCCAAGCTGGGCAAAACCATCGCGGTGCAAAATCTCTTCGACAACCTCGGCATGTGCCTCGCCCTGCTCTACCTGCTGGCTGGCGCCGGGCTGGGCATCTCCGCCAACGGAATTTTCCTCGGCTTGGGCGCGGGCACTTTCCTTGTCACTCTGGGCATGTCGCTCAATCGCAAACTGGGCCACAAGAAACCCGTCGCTTGATTTTCCTTCGCGTCGTTTTCTTTCAGAAAAACTTCCTCCGCCATGCGCTTCCTTGTCCGTCAATTGCTCCGCCTTTGCTTCGGTTTCCACATTGAAAATCTCGCCGCGCTCAAAACGCCCGGCCCGGTGCTGCTGGTGCCCAACCATGTCTCCTGGCTCGACTGGCTTTTCCTCGGCGTGCTGCTGGAGGGCGACTGGAAACTGGTGACTTCCTCCACCACCGCAGAGGAAAGTTGGCTCCATC
>CALNBE010000169.1 GCA_937874455.1 uncultured Opitutia bacterium
CTGGCACCGGCACCTTGACGCTGAACAAGGCCCACGACTACACCGGGGCGACCAAGGTGAACCAAGGCACGCTGGTCATCGCTGGCAGCATTGATTCAAGCGTAATCGAGGTGGCGGACGGGGGCACCCTCGAACTTAATAACGCCAATGCCCTGCAGAGCGGTGTGGCCGTTTACTTAGAGTATGGCGCAACATTGTTTCTTGGAGCGAACTCCGGAGAAATTATCACGTTTAATGCACTCTTCGTCAACGGGACCCAAGTCGCAGCAGGGACCTACGCGGATAACGATCCCATTTGGAACGAAATTTTCACCAACGACAACGTAGAGATCTACGCCAACAGCAATGTGACTTTGGTCATCGCCATCCCGGAGCCCTCAACCTATGCACTTATGGGAGGTGTCGGTCTTCTCGGCATGATACTGTTGCGCCGGCGCAAGCGCTTATAGAAAAAGCTCTCTAAAAACCGATTCTCCAGGGAATCGGTTTTTATTTGGGGCTGAATTGGCCCCCCCAAAAAAAAGACAGAAAATCCCGCCAAAACATTCTCCGCAGAAAAAGCTGCTGGAGCATTTTGTGGCAGGAACAATCGCCCGCACAACGGCACGGCGTAGGGATGCAACCCAGCACAACCATCCGGTTTTTCATGCGACCGCATCGACCCGTTTCTCAACGGTCACCCTTCCCACTCAGCTTTCCAACAGCCACTGCCGGTAGGGCTCCGCCACGGAGGCGGCGGCGACGGAAATCCACTGCGGCACGGCGTAGGGATGGGCGGCGGGCAGCCATTCTTCCAGTGCCTCACTTTTCTCCGCCAGGAACTTGAACGTTACCCGAAATTCCTCCGCGTTTTCCATTTTCCCTTCCCAGCGGTAAACCGACCGGATCGGGCCGTCGATCTGCGCGCAAGCGACCAAGCGGGCTGCCACCGCGCCTTCCGCCAGCCGCCGGGCTTCCTCCGCAGTGGCCACGGTGGTCCAGCCGATGCGAATTTCCTCCGCGTCAGCCTTTGGTGCCGCCGTTTTTCTCCTGCTGCCCATAGCCGTTTCCTTCGACGTTTACATAAAGCGCAAGCATGCGTTCCACCACATAATCATAGACCTCGTCGAGCGAGTCCGTGATGCGGAACAGACTCAGGTCGGCTTGATCGATCATGCCCCATTCCTGGAAAGCTTCCAGGTTCAGGATGTCGTTCCAGAATTTTTTCCCAAAAAGCACGATCGGGATTTTCTTCTGCGTCTTTTTCGTCTGCACCAGCGTTAGCAGCTCGAACAACTCGTCCATCGTGCCGAAACCGCCGGGGAAAATCACCATGGCCTTCGCCAGATAGAAGAACCAATACTTGCGAATGAAAAAATAGTGAAACTCCATGCTCAGATCGGGCGTGATGTAGGGATTGTTCGTCTGCTCGTAGGGCAAACTGATCCCCAACCCGAGCGTCTTGCCGCCCGCCTCGTGCGCGCCGCGATTGGCCGCCTCCATGATGCCAGGCCCGCCTCCGGAGCAGATGTAAAACGCCTTTTCCCTTCTCTCCAGGCCCATCGACCACTTGGTAAAACGCGCCGCCAACTCCCGCGCCGCCTCGTAATAGGCCGAGGCCTCCACCGCGCGCTCCGCCTGCTTCAGCAGCGCCGCCGCCTCCGCCGCTGGCAGGGATTTCGCCTTTTCCCGCGCCTCCACCAGTCGCCGCCCCGCCACATCCGCAGGCAAAATCCGGGCGGAGCCAAAAAACACGATGGTGTTTTTGATGCCATGCCGTTGCAAACGCTGCTGCGGCTCGGTGAACTCGCACAACACGCGAATGTGCCGCGCGTAATGGCTGTGCAAAAATTCGAGGTTTTCGTAGGCTTTCGGGGGATTATGCCCCGCAGGAGTGGAAGAGTGCGACATGATCAGAATAAAAAATTTCCCGGCCACCCTAGGCGACACTTCCTCCCCGGCGCAAGCAGAAGCGCCACCGTCACCCTATTGTTGCACAGCCAGCATTTCCTCCAAAGCCCGGATCTCGTCGCGCAACTGCGCCGCCTGCTCGTAATTTTCCTCCGCCACCGCCTTGCCAAGATTTTCCTTCAGCAGAGAAAGCCGCTCATGCGCATGGATCGCCCGATACCGCGCAGGCACCTTCCCTTGGTGCCGCAACTCCGGCTGGAGGCGCGGGAGCAGTTGCGCCAAATTCGCGGCATGGTGCTCGTAGCAGGCGGGACAGCCCAGCAATTGCGATTTTTGAAACTGCTCCCAGCTCATCCCGCACACCGGACACTGGTGCGTGCCGCGCGGCGAAGGCACCGGCGTCAGCATGCCCATGATCTGCGACAGCAACCCGAGGTTCTGGTTGCTCTCCAGCTTCTTCGCATTCGGGCAGTCCGCGCACATCGCCACCTTGGTCGCCTTATTGCCCACGATTTGCGTGAAGAAAATCGTGCACGGCTTCTGGCAGGACTGGCAGTCGTCTGGGCGCTTCTCGGACATGCCCGCCACAATGAAAATTCCTCCGCGTTTGGCAATAACCGAGCACTCACAGTATCAGGAACGGTCTCCTCCGAAGCTTCCACGCCAGCCGTCCGTTCAACACCACCGCCGCGGCGAAAATTCCCACCGCCATTCCCATCCAAATCCCCAGTCCCTCTTGCCCGCCCCAATACGCCAGCGCCAGCCCCGCCGGCATGCTCACCAGCCAGTAGCAGACAAACGCCGCCACCGAGGTAAACCGCACGTCGCTCATGCCGCGCAACGCCCCGCTCGCCACCACCTGCAACCCGTCGCCCAGCGCAAACACCGCCGCCACCATGATGTATTGCGATGCGTAATGCACCGTTTGCAAAATGTCCGCCCCGCCCGCCTGATCCAAAAAAAACCAGGGAATCCGATCGCGCAACCCCACCACCGTCGTCGCATAAAGCAGCATGAAACCGGTCCCAAACAACAACGCGCCCACTGATATTTTCTCCATCGCCCCGCGGTTCCGCGCCCCAAACGCCTCGCCGACCCGAATGCTCGCGCCTTGCGAAATCCCCAGCGGAATCATGAACGCCAGCGAGGCCAGGCTGATCGCCACCTGGTGCGCCGCCTGCTGCTCCTTGCCAAAAAGCCCGATCAACACCGGAGCCAGCGCAAAAACCCCCGCCTCAAAGGTCCATTGCAGCGCGCTGGGAAATCCCAGCCCCAGCGAGGCCTTGAGCCAGAAAACTTGCAGCCCGTTGCGCCACTCCGGACTCTGCCCGCCGGGATGCCACGCCAAGCCGACGAGCATCACCACCCGCGCCAGCACGGTCGCCAACCCGGCCCCGGCCAGCCCCATTTCCGGCGCGCCCCACTTCCCCTGAATCAACACCCAGTTCAGCACGATGTTCACCACAATGCCGATGCTCAACCAGAGCAGTGAAATCCACGGATGCCCGGTCGCCTCCCGATGATTTTTCAAACACTGAAACAGCAGTCCGGGCAAAATGCTCCAGCCCATCAGCACCGCGAAGCGTTTCGCGTCCGGCAAAATTTCCGGATCCTGCCCCATGTGATCCAGCAGGCCAACGCCAAGCTGGATCGCCAACCCGATCGCCACGCCCCACGCACCCGCAATCAACAGGCCGTGCCGCAACGCCGCCGCGCCATCCTCCGGCCTTCCCGCGCCGCGTCCCTGCGCGGTCAACACTGGCACCGACACCGCCAGCCCCAGCCCAAACACATACGGGAGCATCACCAAATTTCCGGCAAAGGCCGCCGCCGCCAGCGCCACCGGCCCGAGCCACCAACCGGCCATCAGCGTGTCGCAAACAAACAGCGCGCCCTGCCCGCCAAGGCCGATGGCAATCGGCAGCGCCAGCCGGATGGTCTTCCGCAGCTCCGGCAACAATGCTCGCAAATAGATTTTCATGTTCGTCGAGAATTTCCTCCGCGTCGCCGCGGAGCAAATTTCAGGCAATGCCCGCCACATCCTCCGGCGCGATCCAGACAAAGCCCGCCGCGGTCACGCCAGCGGGAGTAGTGTTGCGCGGATTCAGCTCCGTCACCCGCAGGGATTTCCCTTGCGCGGTTTGAAAAATTACCTCCGCCACCGCGCCGAGAAATGTCACCTCCGCCACCGCGCCCGCCCAGGCATTTTCCTCCGGGGCAAACTGGTCCAGACGCAGCGCCTCCGGGCGCAGCACCACCTCGATCGGCG
This sequence comes from uncultured Opitutia bacterium, assembly GCA_937874455.1. GTDB lineage: Bacteria > Verrucomicrobiota > Verrucomicrobiia > Opitutales > UBA953 > CALNBE01. The sequence goes on from CALNBE010000169.1 coordinate 4,160, forward strand.
CGCCGGGCACGGGTTCGCGCTCCGGATTCACCAGCGCGCCGCTGATTTCTCCCAAAGCCGTCGCCGCCACAAATTCTCCCGCGCCGGACTGCACCACGGTCCCGGACAACACGTTTGCGCCGCCAAGCCATTCGGCAACAAAACGGCTGCGCGGTCGCCGCCACAATGCCAACGGCGCATCCTCCTGCAAAATTTTCCCCGCCGCCAACACCGCCACCCGGTCCGCCCGCGCCAGCACCTCCCGCGTGTCCTGCGTCGCCCACACCACTGCCAATCCGCGCTCCGCGCACTGCCGCCGGATCAGCACAAACATTTCCTCCCGCCCCCGCGCGTCCAGCGCCGGAAACGGTTCGTCCAGCAGCAACACCGCCGGGGTGGTCGCCAGCGCCCGCGCCAGCGCCGCCCTTTGCCGTTGCCCATCCGACAACTCTCCAGGCCGCCGCTCACCCACGCTGTCCAGCCCGACCACGCTCAACACCTCGTGCACCACCCGGCGCACTTCCTCCACCGGCAGCCGCAGTTGCTCCAGCGCAAACGCCACATTTTCCCGCACATTCAAATGCGGCCACAGGGCACCGCACTGCCCGGCCAACCCAATGCCCCGCCGATGCGCCGCCGCCGTCGTCATTTCCTTTGCGCCGACCCACACCCGTCCCGTGTCCACCGGCAGCTGCCCGGACACACAACGCAACAAAGTGGTTTTCCCCGCGCCGCTCGGCCCGGTCACACCCAGCATTTCCCCCGCTTTCACGTTCAGCACACGCCGTCC
>CALNBE010000170.1 GCA_937874455.1 uncultured Opitutia bacterium
CACGTACAACGCGACCGGACCATAAAGCATCCAAGTCGGCCAAAATTCGTGCCGACTCCACCGCCGCAACTTCATCACCTGCTGCCGCCGGCCGCGCCAGGTTAGCGAGGGCACCACCACATGCATCAAAAACCACACGCCGAACAACAAGCCGAGCGCGATCCACATCGCCTGATGCTTCCAGTGTTCGAACTTGTGAATCACATCGCCCCCGACCACCTCCGCCACCCAGATCAACGCGGGGGTCCAGATCGCGGCGGCGACAAAAAACAAAATTCCCAGCCGCCACAAACTGAGCCGCATCACCCCCGCGCACACAAAGGTGGGCAGCCGACTCGCGGGAATAAAGCGCGAGGTGATAATCAGCAGCAGGCCCTGAAAACCCTTTTTCTCAAACCACTGCGCCATCCGGTCGATCTCATATTCGGCAATGATCCACTTGAGCGGGGCCTTCCGCAAAGCAGGACGCCCCAGCACATAGCCCACGGCATAGAGGGTAAAGTCCCCGATCAAAATGCTGATCAAGCAGGCCGCGGTCGCCGCCGGAAAACTCATCACGCCCTGCGCCACCAGCAAACCCGCCGCCAGGCAGGTGGGATCTTCCGCGACAAAGGCGCACACAATGATGATCAGCATCAACACCACCAAGCGCATGCCCTCCGCGGGCGGGGGCGGCGGCGGGGTAAAATCTTTCGCCGGCGCCGCCCGGGGCGAAGCAGTTCCCGTTTCCGCCGCGCCCCAAAAAGCCTCCATTTTCTCCGCCAGCGCATCCGGCTCGTGCAGCAGCTTCCAGTGTCCGCCGGGAACAAAAAATGTCTCCGCCTGGGTGGCGATTTGCGCGGTGTAGCGGGCAGTGTCCGCCGACACCAGCCAGTCGTCCTCCCCGTGCGCCAGCAGCAGCGGCCCGGTGTAATCCGCGATGTAGTACTTGATGTCCGAAAAATCACTGTCCCACAAACTGCGGGCATAGGCATTGTTGATCGGCGTGCGGTCCAGCAAGCCAAAGTGCGGAATGATATCCTCCGCGATTTTCACAAAAAAGAGGTGAAATCCGTAAACGATTTTGTTCACCAGATGATTGCCCAGCAGCTCGAATTCCTGGGAGCCGACCGAGGAAACCAGCGCCAGCGACTGGATCCGCCCCGGCGCGGCGTGGGCCATGTTCAACGCCACCGCCCCGCCCTGTCCGAAGCCTGCAACATTGGCCCGCTCGATTTTCCTTTGCGCCAGCAAATCCAGCACTGCGTGCGCCGCCGCCTCGGGGGAATAATCCGCCACCGCGTACTGCGAATGGCCCGCCCCCGGCAAATCCGGCACAATCACCCGGAAATTTTTCTCCAGTTTTTCGCGCAGTCCGGCAAAAACCCGCCCGTCGCCCGCCAGTCCATGTAACAGCACCACCACCGGTTTTTCCTGCGCGCCGTCCGGTGCCGAATCCAGATAGGCCAGCTTGATTTTTTTCCCGGTCGGCCGCGCCTTCGTCACCAACTGCCCGTGCTCTGTCGCGCTGGTCACATTAAACTCCGCCACCTCCGCGCTCCGCTGCTCCGGACTGGCCGCTTTTTCCACCGGCCATAATTTGCGCACGCCATTGGAGGCGACGACCAGCAGGATGAAAATCCCCAAAAAAATCCATTTGCGCGGAAAGCGATGGCGGGCGGCGGTACGGGAAGACATAATCAAAGTACCGCTGAAAAATCGCACAGTCCGCTCCCGGAGCAACCCCGAAAACCACCGCCGCGGGAAAAGATTTCCCTCCGCAAGTTTCCTCCGCGACCAGCCGCGTTCAAAGCGCCTGCAGCGCTACCCGCGCCACCGCGTGCAAATTCGCCAGCCCGGCCCGGCCGGCCGTCACCGCCACGAGGTTTTCCAACGCGGGCCGGGTGTGCGCAAGAAATGCGGGTTTCCCCTTCGCCAGCCCGAGAAATCCGTAGGCCCCAAGCGCCTGCATCAACCGCTGCGCAGCGGCGTCCGCCAGCGCGGAGAAAAATTCCTCCCGCGTCATTTCCCATCCGCCCAACGTCCGGTAAAAATCCGCCAATTCCTCCCTCTCCCCGGAGGAAAATCGCACATAGGGATCCCAGAGCAGGGAGCCCACGTCATACAACCCGGTGCCAACACGCATCCCTTGAAAATCAATGAACACCGCCTGTCCCTCCCGCCATAAAATGTTTTGCGACTGGCAGTCCCGGTGCACCAGTTGCGGCGGGAGGGCGAGCAGCCGCTCTGCCAGCGCGCCGAGTTCCTCCGCCAAATTTTCCTTCTGCCGCTCCAGACAGTTTTCCCAAAAATACTCCCGCTCCCAGCGATACAGCGCGGCGTCAAACCCGGGCATCAGCCTGGCACCGCTGTTTTTCCAGCGGGCCCAGCCGCTCCAGTGCAGTCGGTGCAAGGCCCGCAACGCCGCCCGGTACGCCGTCGCCCGCTCCGACCACGAAGCCTCCCGCAACGCCCATAAATCCACCGTTCCGGCATCCTCCAGCAGCAATTCCCCCGCGCCCGCTCCGGTTTCCCGCTCGCCCCAAATTTCCGGAACCGGAAAATCCAGCTCCCGCAAAAAACGGGCCAGCGGCGCATAGAGCGCGTTTTCCTCCCGCGAGGTGTCGTAGCAACACCACACCGCGCGCCGCCCGTCCGGCAGGCTGACACGGAAAAACCGCCGTCCCGAGCCGCCTTTTTCCACCGGCTGGCAGTCCGCAAAATCCGTCCAGTTTTCTTCGGCACCCATCCGCAAAGGAAATGCGACGAAACGTCCGGCACTCAACAGCGAAGAATGACCCTTGCCGGGACCCGAAAGGGCCACGCCACCGGTCCCGCTTACTAGGGACGCACGAGGTACAGCAGGCTGTTTTCCTCGCGGAAAAAACGCGTGGCGAAACCGCCCACCGCCGTTGCGTCCAGTCCGGCGATTTTCTCCTCCCACCATTCGTCCTGATTGACGGGCAACCCATAGAGTGCGTTCAACCCGGCATGCATCGCCCGCGCTCCGGAAGTTTGCCGAGCCATGCGCCGCGCCACCCGCAAACGGGTTTTCGCCGCGGCAATTTCCTCCGCGTCCAGTTCGCCCCGCCGCAATCGCGCGACCTCGTCCTGCATCGCCCGCACCACCGGCTCCACCTGCTCCGGACTGGTGCCGGCATAGAGGTAAAACAATCCCTCCCGCAGACCGCTGATCCGGCTGGCCTGCACGAAATACGCCAGCCCCTGCTCCTCGCGCACAGTGACAAACAGCCGGCTGGCCATGCCGCTCAGCAGCTCGTCCACCAGCTGCCCGGTGACAAATTCCTCCGCGACAATGCCCGCATCGGGAAACGCCAGAAACACCACCGCCTGCTCGCGGGGCAAAATTTCCTCCACCCTGCCGGTGCGCGCCGGAGCGCCGCGCAAAGGCAGCTCCGCCGTTTCCTTTGCGCCCCGCCAGTCGCCGAAATATTTTTCCAAATCCGCCAGTGTGGCATCGCGGTCAAACGCCCCGCTCACCACCAACACGCCGTTCTCCGGCGTCACCCAGCGCGCATGCCAGGCCCGCGCCTCCGCGGAGGAAATTTTCGCCAAATCCGCGTCGCGGCCAAAGTAATCCACCGCGAAGGGATGTTCGCCGAAAAACAGTTCCCGCATCCTCCGGCGACCAAACTCCACCACATCGTCCGCCTCCTCACGCAACTCGGCCCGCTGCGCCTCGCGCTCCAGGGTCACGGTCTTTTCCTTGAACACCGGACGCCGCACCGCGTCGGCCAGCAGTTCGTGAGCCAGCGCCTGTTCGCCCGCCAGCACTTCGATGGCTAGGCCGATGCTGTTGTTGCCCGCGCTTTCCTGCAAGGAGGCTCCGGCGAGTTCCGCCGCCTCGGCAACCTGCGACGCGGTGCGTTTCTCGGTGTCGCAGGTCAGCAGGGTGGCGGTGAGCGCCGCGATGCCGCGCAGGTTTTCCGGTTCGGTCGCGCCGCCCGCGAGGAAAAGCATCCGATAATGCACTTTCGGAAGCCCTGTTGTCGGCTGGAGCAGCACGCGCAGGCCGTTGCCCAGACGCGTTTCCTCAAACGGCACCGGGCCGCTGCGGACTTTTTCCTTTGCCTCGGCATTTTCCTCCGCGGCCGGCTCCATCGCCAGACAGGTCAATTTGTCGTCGCGGATGTGTCGGCGCGCCGCTTCCCGCACCGCCTCGGGTGTGAGTGTCTGGATTTTTTCCAAATAAACCTTGGGATAGCCGAGGTCGCCCAGCACCACTTCCTGCGCGCCGAGTGATCCCGCCAGTCCGGACACGGTTTTCCTTCGCTCCAGGAAGGCGACCAGGCAGGTGCGCCGGGCCTTGGCAAATTCCTCCGCGCTGAAACCGCCCTGCAACGCCTCCTGCACGGTGGCGCGCACCGCCGCCTCCACCGCACTCCGTTGACCGAGATCCGCCGTGTACCAAAGCCAGAGCAATCCGGTTGCGCCGGGTGCCCAGTTCGAGCCGTCGATTTGGTGGACCAGTCCGAGTTCGTCGTGCAGTCGGCGAAACAACCGGCTGCTTTGCCCGCTGCCGAGGAGGAGGGAAAACACGTCGAGCGCGGGCGCGTCGGCGTGGCGCATGCCGGGGATCCGCCAGGCCAGGCAGCCGCGCAGCACCTGCACATCGCCGGTGAGTCCGCTTTGCCGCAGGGCCAGTTGCTCCGGCTCCTCGGGGATGCACACCGCGCCGAGTGCGGCAGCGTCCGCAGTGCCGAAATATTCCTCCGCCAGCGCCACCACTTGCTCCGGCTCGATGGCCCCGGCCACCACCAGCACCATGTTGTTCGGCACATAGCGGCGCTTGTAGTAGTCGAAAAGCTGTTCGCGCGTCACCTTGGCAAACGCCGGCCGCAGGCCGATCACCGGCAGCCGGTAGGGATGCGCGCGAAAGCTTTCCTCCAGCACCGCCTCCGCCAGCCGCGAGTCGGGATCGTCGTCGCGCATGTCGATTTCGCGCAAAATGACCTCGCGCTCCCGGGCCGCGTCCTCGGAGGAAATTTTTGCCCGCAGCATCATTTCCGCCAGCACTTCCACCGCCACCGCCGCGCCCTCGGCGGGCAGGTCGATGTGGTAAACGGTGCGGTCAAAGGTGGTGTAGGCGTTCATCGCCCCGCCCGCCTTTTGCACCACCTGGGTCAGTTCGCGGCAGGAAAATTTCTCCGTTCCCTTGAAGACCATGTGTTCCAGATAATGCGACAAACCCGCGCCGAGCAAATCGCCTTCGTGCATGCTGCCGGTCTTCACCCAAACTTGGGCCGAGAGCAATCCCGCCTCGTGCGAAGGCGCGCACAGCACGGTCAGGCCGTTTTTCAAAACGCGGCGGAAAGGCGCTTCGCCAAAAATCTGCTCAAAGGAAAGTGCGGTGTCGGGCATGGGGAAAAGGGCGCGAAGCTAGGCCCGCCGCCCTGCGGCGCAAGTCCGCATCCGCGAAAACCTACTCCGCCGCCATCGCATTTTCCTTTGCGCCAGAGTCGCCGCCCTGGCGCTGCGGCGGCACCACCCGCACCCGATCAATCCGCGTCCGGTCCATCTTTAGCACCTCAAAGGAAAATCCGTCCCACTCGACCTTTTCCCCGCCCTGCGGCACCACGCCCAGTTGCCAGAGGAGGAAACCGGCCAGCGTGTGGTATTTGCCCGATTCATCTGCGGGAAAACTCTCGATGCCCAACTCGTCCTTTACGTCACCGATGTCCATCAGCCCGTCCAACACCCAGCTGCCGTCGGCCTCTTGCACACTTGCGGGCGTGTCGTGCTGCGGCATTTCCCCCGGCAGGTCGCCGACGATGGATTCCAGCAAGTCGTTCACCGAGACCATGCCGGGCACCGCGCCATATTCGTCCTGCACCAGCGCGTTGCGGCGGCGCTCTTTTTTAAACACTTCGAGCAACCGGGTTCCGGTCATGTTCACCGGCACCAGCAGCGGCTCGGTCAGCAGGTTTTTAATTTCCGCCGAGCCGGTCAGCGAGAGATTGGCCCACAGCGCCTTGACCGACACCATGCCCAGCACCTTGTCCTCGGAATCCTGACAGACCGGATAATCGGAGTGCCCGGTGGCCGCGATTTTCCTCCGGTTGGCCTCCTCGCCGTCCGCCAGGTCAATCCAGACCATCCGGCTCTTCGGCGTCATCAAGTTCCCCGCTCGCACAGTGTCGAGGTCGAACACCGCCTCCACCATGTCGCGCTCGTTCTCATGGAAAACCCCAGTGCTCATCCCCTGGTTGACCAGCACCCGCACCTCGTCCTCCGAGATCTGATTTTCCTGGCTTTTCTTAATGCCAAACACCCGCAGCACACCGTCCGCTGTCGCGCTGAGGAAAGAAATCAACGGCGAGGCCAGCACCGAGAGTTTTGCCATGAATCCCGACACCCCTCTCGCCACCCGCTCGGGGAAATACAGCGCCAGCCGCTTGGGAATCAGCTCCCCGAAAACAATCGAGGCCACTCCGATGGCAAACGCCACCGCACCCTCGCACACCGTCAGCGCATGCGTCTGCCACCACTCCCAGTTTTTCCCCAGCTCCAGCATGAAGGGCTCGATGCGCCGCGCCACCTTCGCCCCGCCGTAAATCGCCCCAAGAATGCCCGCGAAAGTGATGCCGATCTGCACCGTCGAAAGAAAACGGCTCGGCGATTCGATCAGGGCCAGCGCCCGCCGCGCCCGCTTGTTTCCACCCTCCGCCTGCCGCTGCAAATGATTCTTGTTGGCCGAGACCACGCCGATTTCGGACATCGCGAAAAAGGCGTTGATGACGATGGAGAGGAGAATGATGAACAGGTCCACTTTTCCCGCACTGTGGGAAAATTTCCTCCCCACCGCAAGCCGCCAGCTTGCAGCCGTCCAAGAGAAATTTCCTCCGCGTTGGGCGGGCTAATTTTCCTCCGCGGGCTTTCTTTTTCTCCGCGCGGCCTTCTTTCCCGGAGCTACTTTCCTTCGGCTGGGCGGCAAAAACGGTTCCACCAGCGCCTCGTGGAAATCAAAACCGTTTTGAAAATCCTCCGGCTGGTCGTCCTCGGTTTTTCCAAAAACATTGGCCTCAACCAGATTGAAAACCAGGTCGCCGAAATTCGCCGAATCGCGCAGCCCCCAGTTGCCGAGCAGGGTGAACGCCATCGGGCCGTATTGCTCCAGCGCAAACTCCCGCAGCCCCTCCAGCAACTCCTGCCCGGAGACATGATTGCCCGGATGCGCCTTGTCGCGCACGACGCGTTTCTTGTCCTCCTGCACTTTTTTTACGGTGTGATCGAGGCCCATGCGCAGGAAATAATAGGCGGCCCGCGCATAACGCGGATCCTTCTCCACGATCTTTTCCACGGCATTGGCGAAGTCTGTTTCCATGTCCGGCAGCAAAAACTTTTTGAGGGAAAAATCAATCCCGCCACACACCCGCCTCCACCAGCGCCTTGGTCGCCGCGCCATCCCAATCGCGATTGGCCGCCGGACTCGCCGGGCTCGGATGAATGATCCGGCACACGCGCACCGGCACTCCCGCCAGCGCCTCCACCGCCCTTTTCTCCGCGAAGCCGCCCACGCCGACGAGGAATTCCGGCTGCAGGATTTGCACCAGCTCGCGGAGGAAATCGTCGCACCGCGCGTTGATCCGCTCCAGCGTTTTCCTATCGAGTTGCTCGGGCGTCAGATTTTTCCCCAGTTTGGTGTCCTCCAGAAAAAGCAGCGGACAGTAGTTGTGCACGTAATGCCCGGCGAAAAATTCCTCCGCAGTGCCGAAGCGCCGGGCAAACAAGCCCCAGAGCCGCCGCCCGCTCACCTCCGAACGCGCGCAGCCAAAGCCGTCCACCGGCTTCTTCGGATGCTCCCGCGCGGGTTTTCCCACCAGACCAAAGAGTCCGAGGAAATTTCGCACCGCCTCGATTTCCCCAAACGGCACACCCGTCTGCGCCATGCCAAACGGGCCGGGATTCATGCCGAGAAAAACCACCCGCTTCCGTCCGTCCGCGTAGCGGCGCAAATACGCCTCGTGCATTTCCCAAGCATAATCGAGCGGGTTGTAAACGTAGGCCACCGGCGGCCCGAAGGAAATTTCCTCCAGGTCGGAGGAAAGTTGGCGGGTGGCGGCAATCAGGGCGTCGGCGCAGGACATGCGCGCACCATGGGCAATCCGCCGCAAAGGAAAATCCCAAAAGAAAAAGACGGCCCGCCGCCGCCCTGTTTTTCCCCGGAAAAGATGCCGCCGACTCAGTCGATGGCTTCGCGCTGCACCGAGAGCACTTTCAGTTTGCGGACGCCGCCCGGCATCGGCCATTCGACGATTTCGCCGACGCGATAACCCAGCAACGCGGTGGCCACCGGCGCGAGCACCGAAAGACGCTGCCGGTCGGGATCGGCCTTGTTGGGCAGCACCAACACGTATTCATCCTGCGACTCGTCGTCCATGTCCTGCACCGTGACCCGGCTGTTCAGGGCGACCACATCCGCGGGCAGATCGGCGTCGGCAAAGACTTTTGCCTGCTCCAGTTCCTCGCGAAGTTTTTTGAAAGAGGGATTGTTGCGGTCAACCGATCCTAGCAAATGGCGCAGGGCCATGTTGTCGCTTTCCGTCAGGCAGATAACTTTGGTTGTCATGATTGATTTTGGTTCGAAGTGAAAAGTAAGCTCCATGACGGAGCGGTGATGAAAAGGTGGCGGAGGAAATTCCGCAAACAGGCCGACAAGGCAAAGGCGGGGAAACGGCGTTTTTCGCCGTGGCAAACAAAGCGGGGCTGGTTTCCCGGTGTCCTTTCAGGCGCGCCGGTTCAATTCAACCTTTATGCGCGCCAAACAGCAACACCGGGAAAACCCGGGAAGATTCCGGGCAATCGTCGGTGCTGGCAGCAAATCAATTCTGGCTGGCGCGATCGCATAATTTGCCCGCCTGTCTGCCACAATTCCAACGAAGGGTCAAGGCCCGAGCCCGGCCGACTTCATTCCGCCGCCAACTGCAAACCGCCGTGCTGCAAAAGAAAACAGCGGCCGGCCTGCCGCGCAAAATCCATGTTGTGCGTTACCAGCACCAGCGCGACCCTTTCCTCCGCAGTCAATTGCTTCAGGAGCTGCATGACCTCCTGCCCGGTGCGCTCATCGAGGTTGCCCGTCGGCTCGTCGGCCAAAACCAGTTTCGGCTGGTTCACCAAAGCCCGCGCCACCGCCACGCGCTGGCACTCGCCGCCGGACATTTGCGAGGGCAGATGCCGCAGCCGCTCGGCCAACCCGACGCGCTTCAGCAAAAATTCCGCCTGCTCGCGCACCTCGCCTTTTTTCCTTCCGGCGATTTGCCCGGCCAGCACCACGTTTTCCAGTGCCGTCAACTCCGGCACCAAATGATAAGCCTGGAAAACATAGCCCAACCAGCGGGCGCGGCGGTTGGCCAAAAAGCCGTTGCTTCGTCCGCTCACTCGTTCGCCGTTCCAGTACAATTCTCCCGCGCCGGCCTTGTCCAGTCCGCCGAGAATTTGCAGCAGGGTGGTTTTGCCCGAACCGGACTCGCCGCGAATGCTGGCAAATTCTCCCGCGCGGATTTCCAGTGAGATGCGGTGCAAAACCTCCAGCGGCCCACGGGGCGTTTTGAACGCCTTGGAAATTTCCTTTGCCGCCAGCACCAGCGGGACAGTTTGTTCTGTGGCGTTATCCGGCATCGCGCATGGCCTCCGAGGGTTTCCTTCGCGCCGCCCAGAGTGCGGGCAGCAGCGAGGCGAACGTCATCAAAACCACCGTCAGCACACCGGCGTTGATGAAGTCGTAAAGGTTGTAGTGCAACGGCACGCTGTCGAAACGGTATTGTTTGATCAGCCTTTCCTCCGCGCCCATCAGCACCACAATGTCTTGGCGGAAATACAATATGAGAAAGGTCATCCCCACACCCAGCGCAAAACCAACAAGCCCAATGAGCACGCCCTGAGTGAGAAAAAGTTGAAGAATCTGGCGCGGCCTCGCACCCAATGCGCCGAATAGCCCGATTTCCTTTGTCCGCCGCACTACTTGGCTAAACAAAGTGCTGCCGATGGAAAACGAGGCCACCAGCGTGATGATGAACATCAGGAGAAACAGCATTTGCTTCTCCATCGCGACGGCTTCGAGGAAAAACTTGTTCACCTCCGTCCACGGATAGCTCGCGATGTCGCGCGGCAGCCGGCTGTTCAACTTCTCCGCAAAAACCGCCGCCTGCTCGTGATCCTTGAGCTTCAAATGAATTTTCGTCGCGGTGTCCGGCGGCAGGAGAAACAGCTCCCGTCCAGTGCGCAAAGTGACAAACAGCGCGTTTTCGTCCACGTCCTTGAATCCGGTTTTGATCAGGCCGCAGACCTCCAATTCCTTGGGCAAAGGAACTTTTTCCCCCTCAATCGCTTGGGCCAGCCGGGCGGGTGACTGGATGGTGATGCGCGCACCCGGCACAACGCCCAGCCGCCAGGCGAGCCACCAGCCCATGATCACCCGCTCGTCATCCAAGTCATCCAGATCGCCTTTGGATTCCCACGTGAAATCCCGGTACAGGTAGTCCGCCATCGGCGTGACCGCGCCTTCCCGCTCCACGTCGATAGCGCGCACGCCGAGAAACCGCAGGTCGTTTTCGCTGACCTGCAAAACCACTCCGCCCTCCAAATAAGCCGCCGCGGCGGCGACATCCGGCAACGCCTCCAGCCCTTTCACCGTTTCCGCCACATCCTCCAGCGGATTTCCGGATCGCTCGATCACCACATCGCCCACCGCCTCGCGATTCCGTTTCCGATGCTCCTCGCCAAAACTGTTCATCACCGTCTGCACCACCAGCAGCGCGGTCACGCCGCACATCACTCCCATGATCGACACGAAGGCGAAGACGGGAAAACGGCGCGGCGGAAAAAGCTGCTTGAGTGCAAGGACGAAGGGCCACATCGGCGGAGGAAATTTTCGCGAAGGAAAATGGGGCGCGGCTTATTTTTTCTCCGCGCCCTCGGGCCGGAGCGTCGGGAAAAGAATGGTGTCGCGAATGTTGGCCGCGCCAGTGAGCAGGATCACCAGGCGGTCAATGCCGATGCCCATGCCACCCGCCGGAGGCATGCCGTGCTCCAGCGCCTCCAGGAAATCGGTGTCGATTTTTTGCACGTCCTCCCCGGCCTGGGCTTCCAGCATTTCACGCTGCACTAGGGGATCGTTTTGCTCCGAGTAAGCGGGCGCGATTTCCTGGCCGTTGATGCACAATTCAAAGACATCCAGCGTGCCGGTGTCCTGCTGGTTGATCTTGGCCAGCGGACACAATTCCTTCGGGATGTGCGTGACGAAAGTCGGCTGGATCAGGGTCGGCTCGATCAGTTTTTCAAACACCTCGTTGGTGACTTCAAAGTCGTGCCAGTCCTCGCGCGGTTCCAGCAGGCCAAGCTTGTCTTTGCAGAAGGCAATTTTCTCCGCCTTGGAGCGGGAAAACCAGTCGGCGTCGCCGGTTTTTTCGATGACCAAATCCTTGTAGGTGGCCTCGCGCCAGGCACCGCCCAGCTCGATTTCCACGCCGTCGTAGCGTGTGATCTTGGTGGTGCCAAGCACCGTCCGGCAAATGTGCTGCACCAGACTGTGCACCAGCTCCATCATCCCCCGGTAATCCGAGTAGGCCTGGTACACCTCCAGCATGGTGAACTCGGGATTGTGACGGCGGGAGAGCCCTTCGTTGCGGAAAACGCGCCCCAGCTCGAACACCCGGTCAAAGCCGCCGACCAAGCAGCGCTTCAGGTGCAACTCCAGCGCGATGCGGAGGAAAAAATCGCAGCTCAGCGCGTTGAAATGGGTGACAAACGGCCGCGCCGCCGCGCCGCCTGCGATGGCGTGCAGCGAGGGGGTTTCCACTTCAAGGAAATCCCTCCCCCACAGGAACTGGCGGATGGCCGCGATAATTTTGCTCCGCGTCACCAGCCGCTGGCGGGATTCCTCGTTGATGATCAGGTCGAGGTAGCGCTGGCGGTAAATCTGCTCGTTGTCGGTAAGCCCGTGCCATTTTTCCGGCAGCGGCCGGAGCGCCTTGGCCACCAGTCCATAGTCCTTCGCCCGCACCGTCACCTCGCCGGTCGAGGTGCGGAACAAATGCCCGCGCACGCCGACGAAGTCCCCGATGTCGATCATCTTTTTGAAATGCGTGTTGTAGCGCTCCGCCCCCACCTCGTCGCGGGTGACATAAATTTGGATGACGCCGTCGCGGTCGAGAATTTTCAAAAAGCTCGCCTTGCCCATGATGCGGATGGTCATCACCCGCCCGGCCACGGAAACCTCCGGCCCTTCCGGCTGGTGCTCGGCGCCTTCCACGGCGGCGGGCATCAACTCCAAGCATTGTTTCGAGGTGTGCGTCTGTTCCCAGTTGTTCCGAAAGGGATCCTCACCCCCGGCGCGCAACTGGGAGAGCTTTTCTTTGCGGACGGCGTAAAGATCGTGCGAGATGGCGTTGAGATTCGTTTCGCTCATAATTGCAGAAGGCGGAAACCCTGTCCGGCACGCGGCTTGAGGCAAGGGAAAAGGGATTTCCCTCCGGGGCGATTTCCGGTGGCCCACCGGAATTTCCTTTGCGACAAAACCCCTTCGCGCCGACGATGAAACATTGACAGTGCGCACAACCTTCCAATCGTCACCCAACTTCATATTTATCCTCCCCTTTTCATGATCACCTGGCTTCAGACTTCCTTCGGCAGACACCACAAACTGGTGCTCGGGCTTCTGCTCGGCGTCACCATCATTTCCTTCGTTTTCTTCGATGCCTGGAGCGGAGTCGGCAGCATGCGCGCCACCAAATTCCTCGGCGTGAATCTCAACAGCCCGCGGCAATTGGAGCGCTACTCCAACATTTTCGCCCTGCAATACGGGCAAGTGCCCCAAGGCAATTTCGGCTACACCGAAGAGGGGCAATTTCTGATCTTCAGCCTTCACCTCGCCGACACGCTGCAAATCCCCAACCCCAACACCGCCCAGCTGCGCGAATTCCTCGGCACCATCTACGGTGGCCAGGAAAACATCGCCACCAAGGTCGCCGAGCAGGTGCAGGCGGCCTCGCGGATTTTCGGCGTCAATGAGCAGCAGGCCAAGTCCCGCCTCGAACAGGTTTACAACGACATCTGGCGACTCCAGCGCGCGGAGGAAATTCTCTCCGGTCCCGGCCATGCCCTGAACAGCGAGGCCGTTTCTTTGTGGAAGGAACGCAACACCGACTGGACCATTGAGGCCGCCTCGCTCGGCAGCGACAGCTTCCAACCGGCAATTCAGCCCACCGAGGAACAGCTGCAGACTTACTTCGAGAGCCACAAGCAAAGCTACGAGCTGCCACCCGAGGTCGCCCTCTCCTATGTGATTTTCCCCGCCGCCGACGCCGCCGGTTTCGCCGCGCCTTCCGATGCCGAATTGCGCCAGTTCGCCATGGCCAACGCCCAGCAAATTGAGGGCTTCGATTTCACCAAAATCGACGAGAGCATCGCCGCGCACCGCGACGCCATTTTACAACGCTGGACTCAGGAGCAAACCGGCCTTCGCGCCGCCAGCGCCGCCTCCAACTTCCTCGCCGAAGAACTTCCCTTTGCCGAAAAAGCGGAGGAAAATCCCACCAGCGCTGAGATCGACCAAAAGCTGGCCGCGCGCCAGTTGCGCCGCGCGCCCATCCCGGCCTTCTCCAAAAACAATGTTCCGCAGGAGCTGCCCGTGCCCGCTGACATTTTGCGGCAGGGGCTGAATCTCTCCACCCTGCAGTGGCGTTCCGATGCCTTTGCCTTCGGCGACAAGGCGGTGGTGCTTTTCCATGAAAAAGCCACCCCCGCCCGTCTGCCCGAGCTAGCCGAAGTGCGCGCCCAAGTGGCCGCTGATTTCTCCGCTCAGGAACGCACCCGGCTCTTCGCCGAACATGTGGTGGCGCAGGGGAAAATACTGCGCGAAACCGTGGCACAGGGAGGCAAATTTGCCGAAACGGCCCAGTCCCTCGGCTTTGTCGTCAAGCCCTACCCGGCCTTCCGCATCGCCACAATGCCATCGGATTTCTACGGTGTCGCCGCGCAATTTTTCACCAGTCTGGCCGAGACGCCGGTCGGCGGCGTCACGCCGCTGCTGCGCAACCAGCAATCGGCCACCTTTGTCCACGTGCTGCAAAAAACCGAGGCACCGTTGGGCGATTCGAATGCGGCGGAAATCGCCCAAATCCAAGCCGCGCTGGCCAGTCAAGCCGCGACCACCACTTGGCAGGGAAACCGCCAGCTGGGGACTTGGGGCGCGCGGCAGGAGGTGCTATTCCGGTTGCAAAATTCCTCCGCGCGCTAAATTCGCGCATCTGGATTCCTCCGACAAAAACGGGCGGTGGCCAAAAAGCCATCGCCCGTTTTTTTCTCCGCGTGCCGTCAAAGCACCTGCAACAGCGCCTTCAAGTCGATATTTTCGCGGATCAACTCTTCAATCACCGGAATTTTGTCCGCATCCTCGGGCTGTGTTTTCACAGTCATGTTGTTGATCTTCGCCGTCACCGCGAATCCCTCCGCGTCCGTGCCAACCACCGGAATGTTCGTCTGTCGCATCATTTCCAGCAAGCGGGAGTGCGGCTGCAAATTGTTGGTGAGAATAAGACCTTGCGCCACTTGGCAGCCCTTTACTCCCGCGCTGGCGATAATCGAATACAACAAGTCCTCGCGGTCACCGGGCAGAATCATCAGCACGCCCGGTCCAAGATAGGCGGAAACCGAGTTCGCCGACATCGCGCCCATGATCACTTTTTGAATGCGCCGGGCTCCGGAACCCTCGGGCCGGTGCAGCCACTGGCCGTCGATTTCCTGAACAATCTGGGCCAGGTTGGGCTTCGCCAGACTCTCCTGCAAAGGCAGCACGCCGAGCAGCGGCACGCCCAGCCGGGCCAGTCCGCGCCCGGCATATTCCCGGACATAGTCAATTTTGTCGCGCAGAACCTTGTTCAAAATTACCCCGACGCACTCCACACCCTTCTGGTCAAACAGCGCCTTGTTCATCGCAATTTCGTCCACCGGTTTGCCGATGCCTCCGCCCGCCACCAGCAAGCATTTCGATTCGAGCAGTTGGGCGTTGGCCGCGTTCGAACTGTCAAAAACCGCGCCGACCCCGGCATGGCCGGAGCCCTCAATGATCACCACGTCCTTTTCGTAGGCGGAGCGGTCAAATGCGCGGCACATTCGGTCCACCACCTGTGGGTAAATTTCCTCCGGGCTTTCCAGATAGCGACGCGTGAAGGTCGGATCAATCGCCACCGGGCTCATCGCCGCGATGGGAATGTTAACCCGATAAATGCTGTTCACCAACTGCGTGTCCTCGTCCACCGGGTGCCCTTCGACTTGAATGATGCGCTGGGCCACCGGCTTGATGTAGCCGACGTTCAAGCCCAGTCCGCGCAACGCCCCGTAAAGGCCGAGACAGGTGGTCGTCTTCCCGTCGTTCATCCGGGTCGCGGCCACGAACACCCGCTTGGTCGTGGTGTTCAGCGGCTTGGTCATCAGGCCGGGGATGTCCTCGGCAAAACGCGCAGTATTGAGCAATCCCATAAAATCAACCCACCGATTCCGGCTGCTTGATCTCAATCGGATACAGGTAGCGCCGGTCCACCGCCTGGGCGGCCACGATGACTGCGGTGCCAAAGATGTCATGGGCGCTAGCCCCGCGGGAGATTTCCGCCGCCGGGCGGTCCAGCCCGGTCAAAATCTGTCCGTAGGAGGGAATGCCCGCGATGATTTGCACCATCTTCGAGGCGATGTTGCCGGAGTTCAAATCGGGGAAAATAAGCACATTGGCCTGCCCGGCGACTGAGCTTTCAATGTCCTTCACCGCGGCGGTAAACGGATCGAGCGCGGCATCCACCTGCAACTCGCCGTCGATCTCCACCGGCATGTCAAAGTCCCGCGCCTTGGCCCGAGCGATTGCCGTGGCGGATTTCACCCGCTCGATCGACTGATGCTTGGTTCCGGAGCTCTTGGTCGAATAAGCCAGCATCGCCACGCGGGGTGGCTGGTTCGTCAAATGGTAGGCCAGCATCGCCGTGGTGCAGGCGATGTCCGCCAATTGCTCTGCGCTTGGCTCTGGCAGCACCGCGCAATCGGAAAGGAAAAGCGCGCCGTCGATGCCCAATTTCGACTCTTCCATTTCCATGATCTGCATCGAGGAAACCGTCTCCACGCCCGCCTGCCGGGGAAGAATTTGCAGAATCGGCCGCAGGCCTCCCGCCGGCCCCACCGTCGCGCCGGACACCACTGCGTCCGCCCCGCCGGTCGCCACCATCATCGCGGCGAAGTAATTCGGGTTCGCCAAATATTCCTGCGCCTCCTGCTCCTTCAGGCCGCTGAAACGCTGGTGCCCTTGAAACTTTGTAATGTAGCCCGGCATTTCCTCGCTGCGCGCGGGCTCCACGATCCGAATGCCGTCCAGCTTGATGTTCAAACGGGCGGCGTTGATTTTGATCCGCGTGCGGTCGCCCAGCAAAATCGGCACTCCGAGGCGCCGCGTCGCAAATTGTCGGGCTGCCTGAATGATGCGCGGATCCGCCCCCTCGGGGAAAACAACGCGCTTGGGATGGTTTTGCAGGCGAACGGAGAGTCGATTGATGAGAGACATGTGAGGATGGGAACAGGGGTATAAAAGACGAGCTAAGGAAACTTCGGATACTGCACGCCACCGCCCTTTCGTCAACATCAGGAATCTGCACAAATCAGGAAAGACTTCGTGCGGATTACCCCAAACCCATTGATCCGATGCGGGATGACAGATATTTCTCAACTCTGGATTAACTGTTTTGTCGCACGGACATTGCTGCCCGTTCCGACGCCTTTGAAACTGAATGCACGAGTCCACCCATTCACCCCCTCTCTCTTTTTTTATCCCATGCGCCATCGTCCTCTATTGCGGCTACACTCAAAGAAGGGCTTCGCCCTTGTCCTGTCCTTAGCCATAATGACCATGCTCTTGCTGATCACCATTTCGCTGGCTGCATTTTTGACCATCGAACTTGGCTCCAGCAGATCTTTCCTCCTGCGTAAACGTGCCCAACTCAACGCCCAAGTCGCATTGCGCATCGCCTTGGGACAACTCCAGCAGGAAACCGGTCCCGACCGGCGTGTCACCGCCCAAGCCAACATCACCCTTCCCGGCAACTCTGCCGCCAGTTTGAAAAACAAATGGGCAGACCGGAATCCCTACTGGACTGGCGCGTGGGACACACAAAATCCCGACGATCGTCCGCCCGCTTGGCTCGTCAGCGGCCCCCGGCAAGTTTCCCTCGCAGGAAAAACATCCTATCCTTCCGAATACCAAACACCTTGGACGATGCTCTCTCCAGATGATATCGAGAACATCACCCTCTTTTCCAGTGTTGCCAACCTTGATGCCGACGCCCCGTTCGACACCAGAGTCACCGTTCCCAGAGTTGCGCTGCGCGATACCATCAACGGCCGCTCCGGACACTATGCCTATTGGATTGGCGATGAGGGAGTAAAAGCCCGGCTCAACCTCAACTCAGCCCACTCCAGCACCACGAATACCTTGACCACGAAACTCGGGCAACTCATCTCCCCTGGTTTTTCCTCCCCCGAGCTTTTTGCCAGTGACTGGACCAATGTGGACAAAGAGGAACTGCCCCACGCGCTCACCTCCGCTTCCTTTGCCCTGCTCGATGGGATGCCCCAAAACCTTTCCATCCCGGCAGTTTCCCACGCTATCACCCCTTATTCTCAAGGGGTGATGGCCGATGTTGTCAGCGGCGGACTTAAACAGGATTTAAGCCTCGCATTTGAAATGAGCGATGCGGACTTCAATAATTCGCCGTTCGTCAAAGGAAATGGCCGCCTCACCTTAAACTTAATCGGCACACAAAACGTCACCGGGCTGGCCAGTGATCCGCAATGGCAGTCTGTGGCGATGGAAATCCCCGAATTAAACACGGTGCGAACGGCTGCACCGGTTTTCAACGTAACACTTTCCGGCGGAAAGAATCTTCGAGGGCCAACGTGGGAAATACTCCGTGACTATTATGGACTTTATAAGGAATTCGGTAAAAATGAAAATGGGGTTTTGCTGGCTCGAAGCTACTACCCAAATACGCGAACTGCCAATAACATTATTAACTACACTTACACTTACAACCTTGTATATATAGGAGAAACAGGAAGTGCCAACATAGGAAACACCACCTGTGCTTATACAGATGATAAAATAACTTGGAAAGGTCAATCCGTAACGACAATACGGCCGACAAAGGTATCCGCCATGCCTTCCCTCTCGCGACTCATCATGACATATGCGCTGCAAAAAGAGTTGGTTGGGCAAGACACTTACCGGCTCCGCCTAGTAATCAACCCGATTGTCGTGATGCACAATCCCTATAACATCCCTATACGTTTTAAAGGTAGATATATCAATAGTGTTGATCAGAAAGCAGGTTACCGCCTCGCATTTCGCCCTGCTGACGACGGAACATGGAGCAATTCTCAAAATCGTTATGACATTAAAATTGATTATAAAGATGTCGATGCTAGTGGAAAATATATCAATTATGAACTTAAGTGCAATTTAAGATCCATGATGGGATCGACCGGAAATGACAATGATGATCCATTTAAAATCTTCGTACCTGACGTAGTTTTTCAACCAGGAGAGTTCCGTGTGTTTACTCATAACGCCAACGAACCATCGGAATTCAAACGAGCCATTATGCTGGAAGGAAATTATTACTACAAAGGTGGATTTTACATGGATTTAAAAGGTTTAAACGAAAGCAATCCTCGAACTTTTTCACCAAAGGCACGTATTTCAGTGACAATGATACCCAAAGATATTTCAGTAGCAGAGTTGATGGAGTCGATAAACACAAATCCATCAGATCCCAGCGAAGATGACATTTCATATAAGACTGGACTTAATGATAAGGCAACAAATAAGAAAGATTTCCAGAAGATGACCTATCATCGAGAGCTTAATTTCAGTGACGACAATAATAACCCAACAAAGACTGATCTTGTTGGGAAAATAGACATTGTTAACCTTGGAAGCATTGCAAATATACCCACGTCCGGCTCTCCTCCGAGGCTCATAGGAATGTCTGAATTCTTCATCAAACCCACCGAATGGGACATGATTGATTCGAATCTGGAATCCAAGTTTAATAACAACCGCTATCCTGTTTACGTTCTCAGCAACCCATTATCCACCAGTCATCGAACACGAGTAAACGGGAGAAACACCACTAACCCCGGTTTTGCAATCGCTTCTCCCAGTTGGCAAACTCGCTTGAGCAAAGCGACCGATTGGGCGGATTTTTTCGAGTGCGATGGGAATACGGGGTTATCATTTGGCGGAAATAATTTGGGGTCTTCGGGGCAGACTAAATCGGTTGTTGCCATGCTTCCCCTCGCCCCGCTTTCCTCGCTTGGCCAATTTCAAAGCGCCAACATAAATGTGGTGGATACGCTTCCTTTGCTGGCCGCAGGAAATTCTTTCCCTTCGCCATTTGTGGAAAAAGGAGGTGTTTTTTATACTAATAATTATTGGACCAATTATGATTTTTCTTGGCTGTTTAACACTGCGCTCTGGGATCACTTTTACTTTTCCACCATCGCTCCGCAGGGTAATTCTTCCTCTGGAAAATGGGTTGATACCTATACTCAAAAGCAGACATGGGAAAATCTTTTGTATAACAATGTGCCACTGGCGAATAGCCGTCTGGTGGTGAGCCCCTCTGCTAGCCGCGCCACCGCCGCCAATCTGTTGGACAATGTCGCAACCAATCAATCTTGGCGCAAGTCCGCTGCCTATCTTCTGCAAAAAGGCACCTTCAATATCAACACTGTCGATTCCCGTTCTTGGAAAACCATTTTGGGCAGCACCTTCAAATCCAAAGTGCCCAAGATGGATTCAACGGACGAACTCGCCAATGATGAGGCCGCTGTATTTTCTCGCGCATTGCCGACCGTCGCGGACGCGTTTGCCACAGGGAATGAAAGCTCGTCTTCCCGCTGGAATGGCGTTATTGCCTTGGTGACAGAAAAACTGACTGATTTTTCGAAGGCATTGCAGGGGAAAATCATCGAGAGATTGGCCAGCACCCATAACAAGGTCAATTACACAACTCCGACCGGTGAGGCACTTGCCCGTCCTTTCTTCTCCTTGGCGGAATTCATCAACCGCGTACCGGGAGACGATCCATATGGAAAATCTGGCCTCATGCAGGCCGCCATTGCTCAAGCCTCGTTGAATCAAGGAATTGACAGTAAAAAAATGGACTCGGACTGGCTAAACAACCCAACCCAAGGCAAGTTTCCTTACCCCGATGCCGTCTCCAACAGCGCGTCGGGCAATATGCCCATTGCCAGTGGAGCCAGCGGCTACCTCTTACAGGGGGATGTGTTTCAAGCCATCGGCCCATTCTTAAATGTGCGCTCCGACACTTTCACCATCCGCACGTATGGCGACGTTTCCACGCCCGACGGCAAGCAAATCCTGGCTCGTGCCTGGTTAGAGGCGGTCGTGCAACGCACTCCGGAATACATGGACTCCTCCCAGCCCGCTTGGACCGCTCCCACAAACGATCCTGACGGCGTCAGCCTGAGCACCCTGAATCAACTGCTAGGCCGTCGCTATCACGTGGTCTCTGTCCGCTGGCTTTCCCCTTCGGAAATCTAAATTTCTCCGCTCCATGAAAAAGCTGCTCCTCCTGATTTCCTGCCTTGTGTTTTCCCCGCTGCTGCCTGCCGCGGAAACAGCCGGTTCTGCCACTCCCTCCTTCAAGTTTACCCTGTTCAGTCTGGATGCGCACTTGGAGGACCTCTATTTCCGGGATGGAAA
>CALNBE010000171.1 GCA_937874455.1 uncultured Opitutia bacterium
AGCCGTCGGAAAACAGCAGCGGCGGAATAAAGAGCAGCAAAAACAACTCCGGATTCAGCGACACAGAAATCCCCTTCTCGGGGAAAAAGCCGACCGCCGCCCCCAACCCGATTTGCAGCAACGGCAGGGGCAGAGGAATAAACCGGACCAGCGCGTTCGAGACGCCGATCAGCAGCAAGAACAGCAGGACTACATAAACAGTTTCCACGATGGTTTTTTACGAATCAGATTTTCCCTGATTACAGGGTCCGGGGCGATGCTGGCGAGCCATGATTACTCGTTTGCCAACAAAAAACCGCCACCGAATCCGGTCGCGGTTTTTGGTGAAAGGAAAATTTCCTCCGGCCTTACTTCTGGTCCACCCAACGGGCGATGCCCTTGATGGCCCAGTTTTCGACGTTGCCGTCGATGTCGGTCTGCACGCTGTCGCCGACCTTTTTGCCCAGCAGCTTTTGCGCCAGCGGAGTTTTGTAGGAAAGCACGTTCTTCTCCGGCTCGCTGTCCCAGGCGCCGAGGATGGTGTAGCGCACCGCCTGCTTGGAGGAGCTGGGCAGCAAATCGACAATGGTGCCGACGCTGACCGCGTCCTTGGAGGCTTCGGTGAAGTCCGTCACGCGGCCGCGATTGAGGTCCTCTTCCAACTGCGACTTGCGGGCCAGCAGGGTTTCCTGATCCTGACGGGCCATCTTGTACTCGGAGTTTTCCTTGAGGTCCCCGTGTTCCTTCGCGATGGCGATGGCCTTCTTGTTTTCCGGGATCTTGACCTTGAGAATTTCCTCCAGCTCCTTCTTGCGGGCGTCGAGCGACCACTGGGAGACGACCAACTGCTCGGACTGCTCGGCGACCTCGCCCGAGACGAGGCTCTGGATGCTGGGATAAAGTTTGATGAAGCGCGCCAGAATCGACTTCTTGGTCAGCGGCTCGAAGCCTTGGTTGAGCATCAACGACTGCGCGAGGTCGCGCGCCACTTCGTAATTCGCCTCCTCCAGCAGGTCGGGGATCAGATCGTGGTCGTCGCTCAATTCCTCCGCCAGCGGAATGCGGCGGGTCGAGGTGGTCATCAGCGCCTCGGTGTCGATGGCGTAAAGAATGGCCGCCAGCAGACGGTGGTTGAGGAGCGGGCGGACGATCGATGCGTATTTTTTGGAGGCGCGATTTTTGATGACCCAGCTCAGCACCGAGCTTTCCAGCGCCTGACCGTTCAGCCATTCCGCCATGTTTTCCGCCACCAGTTCCGCACAGTCGCGCTCGACGAGGAAGTTGACGCATTCGGCGGTGAACTTCCCGGTGCTCTTGCGGAGCAGGTCGATGATGATGCCGCGCCACTGATCGGGTTCGGGATAGACGCGGGTCAGCAGGTCCAGAATGCGCTTCAGGTAAGCGGGAGTCTGGGGAATTTCCTTCGCCAGCTCGGACAGGCCGTCGTTGTCGCAGGTGATGATGATGCTCTTCGAAGTCGGCTCCAACTGATCCACGTCCTCTTTCAAATGGCGACACAGGTCGTTGCGCACCCAGATGCCGTGCAGGCACTCGGCCTTGGAGAGGTTTTTGGCCGACTTGATCGCGGCGGTCAGCTCGTCGAAAATCTTGTACAGGTCGTCCGCGATAAACTTCACCTTGTCGCTCTTGGCCTGCTGGGTGAGGTCGCTTTTCTTTTCCAACTCGCGCAGGGAAAATTCAAACAGCTTTTCCGCCAGCTGGATTTTCTTCCGGGGATTTTTGTTCAGGTAATATTCTTCCAGAATTTCCTCCTCGGGCTTGATCGGTTCGTCGCGCAGCACGTAGTGGCCGTCCTTTTTGGCGGGCACGCCGACATCAGGATCCTTTTGCAGCAGCTTCTTCGTCGCCAGCCACCATTTCTTGTATTTGGCGGGGCCGAGCAAACGGGTCAGGGTGATGTCCAGCTCGGTGCCGGAAATGGTCTGATTCGGGCTGCTTTTCAAAATTTCCTTAATCAGTTGGGCCGGGTTTTCTTTGATCAGACCCTCGATCACCGCCGGTTCCGTCTTCTGCCGCACCAGAATGTTGTCCTCCGGCAGCACGATCAGCTTGTCCACGCAGAACTCCGGCGCCATCGGGTGCCCCGGCTTGCCGCTCTCGGGAAAATCAATGAACAGGCGGTTTTGCGCCGCATCATACCCCTTGATCTGGCCAAAGCCCCAGCTGCCGTGCAGACAGTAGGCGCCGTCTCGCATGGCTTCGAGTTTTTCCCGCGACGCGCGCAAGGCAGGTTTATTCGCAAGCAAATGTTCGATGTCCTCGTTGTTCATTTTGAAACGATAAATAAGGGAGGGAAATCCATTCCTAGGCAAGGCAAAGTTGGCAGCCGCTAGAATTCCATCAAAAAAATCCCCGCGTCCAAAACGCATTGCACGCATCAGCTTGCCTTCTTCCGCCGTTTCACTTTTCTGCGCCTCCCCTTGGGGCAAAACGCCATCTCTGCCGCAAGCCGTTTTCCACCATGCGCTCTCCCGCTCTCACCGAAGAAATCAAAACCCTTGTCGATGCACGGGATTTCGCCGGCGTGCGCAGCCGCATTCTCCAGTGGCCGCCCGCCGATCTGGCGGAGCTGTTGACCGACATGGAGCCGCGCGAACTGGCCATCACCTTCCGCCTCCTGCCCAAGCCGCTCGCCGCCGAGGTCTTTGAGTACTTTGAGCACGACAAGCAGGAGGAGCTGATCCAGGCGCTGGGCCCGGCCCAGGTCGCGGCCATTCTGAACGAGATGTCGGACGACGACCGCACCGCGTTTCTGGAGGAGGTGCCCGAGCACGCGGTGATGCTCCTCGGACTGCTTTCCCCCGAGCAACAGCGCATCGCCCTCCAGTTGCTGGGCTACCCCGAGGGCAGCGTGGGCCGCCTGATGACCACCCGCTTCCTCGGCGTAGAGGAAAACGCCACGGTCCAGCAGACCTTGGAGCAAATCCGCGAGCGCGGGGAGGAAATCCAGAACTTGAACGTGATCTTCGTGGTCAACGCGTACAACAAGCTGCAGGGCTGGCTCCGGCTGCGCGAACTGGTCCGGCACTCCTTTTCCGTCCGCGTGCACGAGATCATGGACGCCAATTACATCGCGCTGCACGTCACCGATCCGCAAAACATCGCCGTTTCAATGTTCCGCAAATACGACCGCAGCATGCTCCCAGTGGTCGATGTCACCGGCTCCCTGCTCGGAGTGGTCACGGTGGACGACATTCTGGACGTGGCGGAGGAAGAGGCCACCGAGGACATTCAGCAAATGGGTGGCCAGGCGGCCTTCCACGAGCCCTACCTCGATGTTTCCCTGGGGAAAATGCTGCAAAAGCGCGCGGGCTGGCTGGTGATTCTTTTTCTGGGCGAGCTGCTCACCACCTCCGCCATGGGCCATTTCGAGAAGGAAATCGCCAGCGCCACCGTGCTCTCGCTCTTTGTCCCGCTCATCATTTCCAGCGGAGGAAATTCCGGCTCCCAATCCTCCACCTTGGTGATCCGCGCGATGGCGCTGGAGGAGGCCAACCTGCGCGACTGGTTTCGCGTCCTGCGCCGCGAGTTACTGACTGGGGCCGCCCTGGGGCTGATCCTGGGCGTGCTCGGATTCCTCCGCATCGCCGTCTGGCAGGGGTTGTCCAACTACACCGACCTCTTCCGCAGCTACGATCACTGGCTGCTGCTGGCCCTGACCATCGGCACTTCCCTCTGCGGCGTGGTGCTTTGGGGCAGTATCACGGGAGCGATGATGCCCTTCCTGATGCGGCGGCTGGGCTTCGACCCGGCCTCCTCCTCCGCGCCTTTCGTGGCCACCATCGTCGATGTCACCGGGCTGGTGCTCTATTTCTCCATCGCCTACGTAATCCTCAGCGGCAGTTTGCTTTGAGGCGCGGGAAAAATTCCTCCGCGCTCAGGGCACAGGATCATCCCCGCCGGGATGCCACGGGTGGCAACGCAAAATCCGCCGCACCGCCAGCCAGCTCCCGCGCCAAAATCCATGCTTCAACAGCGCCTGCCGGGCATATTCCGAACAGGTCGGAGAAAACCGGCAGCCCACCCACGGGCCGAACAACAAATGGAGCGGCGGCGAAATGACTTTCTGATAAACCCGCACCAGCAAAATTCCTCCGCGCGCCAGCCAGCCGGGCTTTTTCTGCCGCGTGAGAATTTCCTCCGCGCCACGCTCACCCATTGCCGGACCGGGCTTGCACCCGCGCCAACAGCCGGGCTCCCGCCTCCAAATAAATCTTTTCCAGCTCGGCGTAGGTTTTCTTTAACGCCGGCCGCCGCGGCACAATCACCACGTCCCAGCCGTCCGGCCAGACTTCGGGATGGCGGCGGAAAATCTCCCGAAACACCCGGCGCATCCGGTTGCGGTGCACCGCGTCGCCCAGCAGCTTTTTCCCGGTCACCACGCCGATGCGCGACGGCGTGGTCGCCCCGGGCACCCGCCACGCATTCAAAATAAAAGGCCCGCACTCCAAGCGCGAGCCTTCCTGCCGGACACGAATAAAGTCAGCCTGAACGCGAAGCTTCTGGGTGGCCGGGAAACGCATCCGGGGGACACGCCGCCTTAGTCGGCCAGCCGCTTGC
>CALNBE010000172.1 GCA_937874455.1 uncultured Opitutia bacterium
AGGGCGCGCAGCCTGTCTTTGTCGATAGCGAGGAAATGAGCTGGAATCTGGATCCGGCCTTGGTGGAACGCGCGTTGGCCGATGGCCGCAAGCGGGGAAAATTGCCCAAGGCGGTGATTGCGGTGGATTTGCTGGGGCAGTGCGCGGATTACGACGCGCTGCGAAAAATTTGCGAGGAATACGCGGTGCCCTTGATTCAGGACGCGGCGGAATCTCTGGGCGCCACCTACAAGGGACAGGCCGCCGGACGGCAGGGCTTGCTGGGCATTTTTTCTTTCAACGGCAACAAGATCATTACCACCTCGGGCGGAGGAATGTTGGTTTCGGATGACGCGGAATTGATTGCCCAGGCGCGTCATCTGGCGACCCAGGCGCGGGATCCCGCCCCGCACTACCAGCACTCCACCTACGGCTACAATTACCGACTGAGCAATGTGCTGGCGGCGATTGGCCGCGGTCAGTTGCGGGTGCTGGCGGACCGGGTGGCGGCGCGCCGGGCCAACGAGGCTTTTTATCGCGAGGCACTGGGCGACATTCCCGGCGTGAGTTTTATGCCCGAGGCCCCGTGGGGCGTGAGCAACCGCTGGTTGTCCCATGTCCAGATTGATCCGGCGGTGGCCGGCACCAGTTGGGACAAGGTCTCGGCGGCGCTGGCGGCGGAAAATATTGAAAGCCGCCCGATGTGGAAACCTTTGCACCTACAGCCTGTTTTTGCGGATTGCCAGTCGTACAATACTGGCGTGGCGGAACGATTGTTTGCGCGCGGATTGAGCCTGCCCTCGGGGTCGTCGCTCTCCGCTGCCGACCGCGAAAAAGTCGCGGGAATCGTGCGCCGCAGCATTCCCTCTGCCCAATGACCCTACTGAGAAAATACTTCGGACACGCATCTTGGCGCCGGAAAGTCGGCCTGATCGTGATCTATTCGTTGCTGCTGTCGGCATCGCTGCTGTTGGCGTATGTGATGCGTTTTGATTTCACCAACCTTGAGGCTGCCATCGGGGGTTTTCTCCTGACGGCCGTGTGGATTGTCCCGCTGAAAATCGCGCTACTGGTCCTGGTGCGCCATTTCGACGGGATGCTGACCTATTTCCGCATGCCGGATCTGGTGCGCCTGTTTCAGGCTCTGGCCGCATCCTCGCTGATTATTTTGGGCGTGGCCTTTTTGAGTGCGGGAGGCCAGACCAAGGCGTGGTTTTCCCAGACAGGGGAAATTACCACGATGCGCGACAGCGACAGCGCCCTGGCCAAGAAAAATGCTGCTCCCTTGCTGCCGCGCGGGGTGATTCTGGCGGATTTGCTGTTTTCCCTGATTCTCGTGTCGGGATTTCGCATCGGACTGCGGATGCTGCGCGAACGCTATGTGTCCAACGGCGTGGATTCGCACATCCGGGTGCGGGTGGCGATTCTCGGCGCGGGGGATGTGGGCGCGACACTGGCGGCGGAATGGCTGGCCAAGCCGGGGCTGGGCCGGATTCCCGCGGTTTTTCTTGATGACGACGAGGGCAAACAGGGTCTGCGGGTGCACGGCATTCCGGTGGTGGGGCGGCTCAATGAGCTGGCTTACGCCAAGGAAAAATATGCGGTGAGTGAGGCGGTGCTGGCGCTGGGAAATGCTCCGGCGCACCGGGTGCAGGAGGTGGTCAAGCTGGCCAAAAAAGTCGGACTGAAGGCGGAAATCATGCCCTCGATGGATGATCTGGCCACCGGTCACGTCAAGGCCAGCCGGGTGCGGCCAGTGGACATTCAGGATTTGCTGGGCCGCGAACCGGCGAAATTGGACAGCAAAAAAATTAACCAACTCCTGCGCGACAAAGTGGTGATGGTTACCGGGGCCGGCGGCAGCATCGGCAGCGAACTGTGCCGGCAGATCGCCGCCAACGGGCCGGCGCAATTGCTGTTGGTCGAGCAGTGCGAGGTGCAGCTTTTTGTGATCGAGCAGAACCTGATCAGCCTGGGTTTTGGCGGCATTATCCAGCCGCTGGTGGCGGACATTCTGGATGAGGCGCGGATGCGCTCGGTTTTTGAACTGTTTCGTCCGCAAGTGATCTACCACGCGGCGGCCCACAAGCACGTTTTCATGATGGAGCGCCAGCCATGGGAGGCGGTGAAAAACAATTCCTTTGGCACGCGCCTGCTGGCCGACCTGTCCGCGGAATACGCGGTGGACCGCTTTGTGCTCATCTCCACCGACAAGGCGATCAACCCCACCAACGCCATGGGCGCGAGCAAGCGGCTGGCGGAAATTTACCTGCAGGCGAAATTCCACGACGACGCCCGGAACACCAAATTCATGGCGGTGCGCTTCGGCAACGTCCTTGGCTCCTCGGGCAGCGTGATCCCGATTTTTCGCCAGCAAATCGCCAACGGCGGCCCGGTGAAGGTGACCCATCCCGAGGTGACCCGCTACTTCATGACCATTCCCGAGGCGGTGGGCCTGGTGTTGCAATGCTCCATCCTCGGCAACGGCGGAGAAATCTTCGTGCTCGACATGGGCCATCCGGTGAAAATCGCCGATCTGGCGCGGCAGATGATTGAGCTGAGCGGCTTCCGTCCCGAGATCGACATCCGGATTGAATACATCGGGCTGCGGCCGGGCGAAAAACTTTACGAGGAATTGCAGCACAAAACGGAGGTTTTTCAACCGACCGAGCACCCGCAGGTGATGCGGTTTGTCAGCACTCCGATGACGTTGCGCGACGCTGAGGCAGCCTTTGCCAAACTCAAGGACCACCTGCACCAGAAATCCGCCAACGAGCTGAAAGAGGCGATCCAGCAAGTTGTCCCCGAATATCAGGCCTACCTGGTGCAGTGAGGGGCGTTTTTGCATCCGATGACCAGCAGGGGAAAATTGCCAACCGAGAAACGGGCTGCCCGGACCGTTGGATTGTTATGGGTGCTTGGTCTGGTGTTGGCCATCTGGCCGTTTTTCCCTTTGGCGGCGCAAACGGCTTTGGCGTTTGAGCCGCACCGGCTGGTGGCGCGGGGGAAACTGACCGGGAAAATTTATCTGCCCGCCGACGCGGCGGCGGAGGAAAAGGAGGCGGCGGAGGCGTTGGCTTTTTGGATGCGGCGTGTCACCGGCGCGACGGCCGAGATCGCGGAGGAACCGGCGGACGGGCTGCATCCGGGCATCTACCTCGGCTCCACCCGGCAGGCGGCGCGGCGGAAAATTCGCGCGGCGGAAAGCCCGGGGGAAACCTGGCGCTGGGAAACCCGGAGCGGGCGCACCCTTTTCCTCCTCGGCAACAAGCCGCTGGCCACCCGGCTGGCGGTGGGCGATTTTTTGCAGCGCGAACTGGGCGTGTGGTTTCTTTTCCCCGGCGAATGGGGCGCGGAGTGGGAGCCGCGACGGACGCTGGATTTCCCCCGGCACCCGCGTTCCTGCGAACCGGCTTTCTGGTGGCGCTCGCTGGGCATGGCAAATTCCCCCGCGCAGCGCGAATGGCAGCGCAACAACGGTCTGGGCGTGCGCCCGCCGTTCAGCCACGCCCTGCACACGATTTTCACCAAGGAAACCTTCGCCGAGTATCCGGAATTTTTCCCGGTGCGGCTACGAGCCGCAGCCCAGTCTGGCCGCGCCGGGGGCGGCAAATTACGCGGCGGGGAAGGCGGCGGCGTATTTTGCAAAAGATCCTGCCGCGCCCACTTTCGCCATGGGCATCACCGACAACATGACTTGGGATGAGACGGCGGCGACCCGGGCGCTGGCACCGTGGGGGAAATATTTCCGGGGAAAGCCAGATTACAGCGACTACGTTTTTTCCTTCATGAACAAAACCGCCACCGCGCTCTGGCCGCACCCGGAACCTGGTTGGGACACGGAGCGCTGGCGCGATGCCGCGGGGGAAATTCCTCCGCCCGGCGCGGTGCCGGAGGAAAAATTGCTCGGCTGTCTCGCTTATTACTACTGCGAAGGCCTGCCGTCCTTCCGGTTGCACCCGAATGTTTTTCCGGTGGTGACCGCTGACCGCGCGCAGTGGCGCGACCCGGATTCCCGCCGCGAGGATGCCGCGCTGCTCAAGGCCTGGGGGAAAAGCGGCGCGCGGCATTTCGGCGTTTACGATTATTACTACGGCGTCGATTACCTGATTCCCCGCGTTTTTTTGGAGAGCGAAATCGACTCGATCCGGACGGCGGCGGACGCCGAGGCCAAAATGTTTTACGCGGAAATTTTTCCCAACTGGGGCTTCGACGGCCCCAAGGCTTGGCTGGCGGCGCAATTGCTCCGCGATCCGCACCAAATCGCGGCGTGGCGGCT
>CALNBE010000173.1 GCA_937874455.1 uncultured Opitutia bacterium
TCAATCAGAGTTTTTGGGGATTGGGGAAATCGAAAGGGATTTTGCAATGGTTCCTATACAATATGTCTGGCGGAACTCTCAATGTTACCTCATACGGCACCGGGACCGCGGTTACCAATGCCACAAACGATGGACTGCGCGGGGTCTGGCTCGGCAAAGCTGGCGGGAGCACCGGAGATACCTTCGCCCTCAGCGGGACAGCACAGGCCTCCTTTACTTACAATAACTCCACCATAGATGCCCGGGTTTACATTTCGAATGCGTCTTCGATCACCATCGCCGACAGCGCCTCGCTTTCCTTTGACAGCTACACTTCCGTCGATCTCGGCGGCACAATAGACGGCACTACCGATGCCAGCAAGACTTCCACCATCAATATCTCGGGCGGCTCGCTGACCATCACCAATTCCCTGCTCAATGTCGGCAAGGACGCCAAGGGCGAACTCATCATCAGCGGCGGCACGGTCACCGTCAATGACCTCGCGCTAAACAGCAACGGCATCATCAACCTGAGCGGCGGAACCCTTTTCATTGTCGACACGCTGAGCGCCTCCAGCGGGACCCTAAATTACTCCGGCGGGATTCTGAAAATCGCGGGCGATTATTCCGATCTCTCTAGCCAAAGCTGGTTCAACGACACCACTGGCACCGCCTCCGCCTCTTTCGACGGCACTTACACTACCATCATCCCCGAACCATCCACCTACGCCGCCTTCGGTGCCTTCGCGCTTCTTGGACTGCTGGCCCTGCGCCGTCGTCGCTGACACCGCGCAATAGCCAAGAGCGCCTTGGCTCAGCTTCCGCCCCATTGCGCAAACAAAAATCCCGGAGAAAATTTCCTCCGGGATTTTTGTTTGCGCCGGGCTTCGCCAAAAACCCTCAGGCCGCCTCGCTAACCAACCCCTCCCGCGCTATTTCCCTGCCTCCAGCGGATGCACCTTGAGCAATTCCGCTGCGCTCCACGGGCTGCGCTTGCCAATTTCCTTGCGCACCTCGGCTACTTTCTCCGGCGCAACCGGCTCTGCCTGATTGCCAAAGGACTGCCGCACGTAAGTCAGCACATCGGCAATCTGCTTGTCCTTCAGACTGCTACCAAGCTCCGGCATATTGTTATTATAGGAATTTCCCAGCACTTCGATCGGTCCGCTGAGACCAGCCAGCACAATACTGATGGCCCGCGCCGGCTCCCCGGCAACATACGGCGAACTGGCCAGCGGCGGGTAAACACCCGGCGTGCCCTTACCGTCCGGCTGGTGACAGGTGGCGCATTGCTGGTTGAAAAGCTTCGCGCCCTTCTTCAACCGCATCTCCAGCGTTTCCTCTACTGGCGCGGACGCCCCCGCCGCAACTGCATCGCCCTGTTCGTTGTCAAAAACCGATCCGCTAAAGCCATGCGTGTTGTGCTCCAGGTAGAAGAAGCAAAATGAGGCCAGCATGCAGATAAAAATAACCACAATGGTCGGCACCGGGGCAAATCCCTCCGACGGCTCCGCATGTTCCCGTCCAGACTGCCGCCCGCCTTGGTTCAGCAGGTCGGCATCGGAACACGGCAACGGCGCCTCGCGGGAATTTTCCTCCGCACCAACCTCCTTATCGTGAACGGGCTTCATGACGGCATCATTCCTCCAAGCGAGATTCCGGGCTGTTATAGTTAAGCCGCAAGCTGTGCAGGTATTGCACCAAGTCGCTCGCCTCCTGGCGTGGCACCCATTGGAAACCGGGGCGCGGCGCGAAGGCATAATCTGCGGGCAGCTTGATGGCATCCATCCGAACAGTCTCTCCAACCGGCACCTGTTCGAACAAGAATCGGAACGGCGGCATTACCGACCCCGGCGAGGTCAACTGCGGGTCAAATAAATGCTGGTAGTGCCACTCGTCGGACTTCTGCCGCGTTCCAATGTCCGCCAGATCCGGCCCGGTCCGCATCGTCCCAAGCAGTACCCGCTCCTGCAAGATATAGTCGCGCGCCACCGTGTAGCGCTGGCCCCAGCCGCGTTCGATGTCGCCGCCCTGATGCCGCGGCCGCACCTGCTGGGTGTGGCAATACAGGCAACCCTGGGCAATGTACACATCCTTTCCACGGATCGCCGCGCCGGACATTTGCAGCGGGTATAGGGTCGTTTCGTCCTCCGAGGCGGTGGCCCGCTCCAGCCTGCCATACTGAATCTGGCTGGTCAGAATCAATCCGGTCCAAGAAAAAGCGATGGTGAAGAACACCCCGCAAAAAATCAGTGGTAAGTTTTTCACCGCGCGCCTCCTTCCACTGGAACCGCAGAGGAAAATAAAGTGGGCGCCGTCCGGCGGCGTGAGGCCGCCGAGCCCCGGAGCATCCAGAAGAAATGCACCGCAAAGGCCACGTGGCCCAATGTCATCGCAGTGCCCCCGGCCGTGCGCAGTCCGTTCCAAACCATCGCATTGCGGGAAATCTCCAAGAAGGGGGTCGTGGCGTCATTCATCGCCATTCCCTGCAAAATGCCGTGAATGCTCATCACCAGCACGTAGAAAAAAATGCCGCCGGCGGTGAGCCAGAAGTGGATTTTGATCAGCGCTGCCGAGGGCCATTCCCGGCCCAGCAAACGGGGCATGATAAAGTACATCGCGCCGAAATAGACCATCGCCACGAAGGCATACATGCCGTGGTGCGCGTGGCCGACGGTGAAGTTGGTAAAATGCGTCACCCGGTTTACCTCCCGCAACGCCATCGCCGATCCCGCAAAGCTAGACAGGGTGTAATTGAACGCCCCAAACACCACGAAGCGCAACGTGGGGCTGTTCCAAATGATCCGCCAGTTTTCCTTCCCGTAAGTGGTGGTGTGAAAGTTGATCGCCGTCACCAGCACCGGCACCACCATCATGATCGAGGCCACGATGCCCGCCGATTGTGCCCACACCGGAATCGGCCCGCCGATCAAGTGATGCACTCCCGCCCAATTGTAAAACAGCGCCAGCGACCAGAAGCCGATGATCGAAAGATAGTAGCTATGGATCGGCTTCCCGAGCACCTTGGGAATCAGATAATACATCGCCGCCACGCCCACCGGCGTCATCCACAGCCCCAGTACATTATGGGCAAACCACCAGTTGGTAATCGCCTGCACCGTACCGCGGGCGGGGAACCAGAGGATCATCATCTCCGCCACGCAATAGAGCATCGGCAACCAAAACATCGCGGCGATAATGTACCACTGCGACACGTAAACATGCCCCGGAGCCCGGCGCGCAAAGCCCACCACGTTCCAGGTGCCGATCAGCAAAAACGCCACCGCCAGCAGCGGCGCAACTTCCTTGGGCATCTCCAGCCATTCCACGCTGGTCATTTTCCCCAAAAGAATTCCCCCGATGCCCAAGGCCACCGCGACATTCCACAGCCCCCCGCCGAGAATCGCCACCCAGCCATTGCGCAACTCCACCCGTCCCAGCCGGTGCATCAACCACAGGCTAATGCCGAAAACGCCGTTGAAGGTCCACCCGTAGGCCACGATATTCAAATGCATTGAGCGCGTCCGCCCAAAAGTCAGCGCCTCCACATTGCCAAGGAATTCCGGCGCATGCAGCTTGATGGCTGAAATCACGCCCAACGCCGAGCCGAGCAGCAACCACAGGACTGCACAGGCAAAGAAAAACAGCACGGGCGTCTTCAGCGAAGCATCGATCTGCCCGGCACGCGCAGGCGGCACGGCCCCCGGCTCCGGGGTCTGGGACGAATGTGTTGGATCGGAAATGGCCATGGAAAAATTAGTTTGGCGCACGGGTTTCAGCGCGGAGGAAACTTGTCGGTAACCCGCCCCTCCGGCTCCTCCTCGTTAAAAATGCTGCGGGCACCGGCTTCCAAATTCTCGAACTGCCGGTTCTTCTTCGCCCAAGCAAAAGCATAGATCACGCTGGCGAAAAACAGTGCGCCCAAAACAAAAAGAAGGGCGATCGTGATTTCCCAAGGAGTGTCCATGCAGGGGCAGGTTGCGGTTTGGCGGAGGAAAGAAAAGTGCTATTCCCCGGCAGACGATTTCTCCGGTACCGGCGCGGGTGTTGCGTTTCCGCGCGCCAGCGTCTCCACCAGCGCCCAGCTCGCGCGGTCACGCAACAAAACCTGCATGGCCTGCTCCACCGGGATGCGGAAGGTGCCGTCGGCATTTTTCCCCGGCTCCGCGATGAGCTGCCGGCCCTTGGCCGTATTTTCCTCCAACAGAGCCTGCCGCCGGGCAACCCAATCAGCGTCCACTCCAGATTTTGGGCTGACCGCAAAGTTGGCAATGGCGATCACCGCGAAGGCGATCAGGAAAATGCCGGCAAAGGCCGCCCACGTGAGCATCGCTCCGGCGGCACTGTTTTCCTCGGAATGGGTTTCGTCACTCATGGTAGTGGATGGACTCCTGGATGCGGGGGTCGTGAATGGGGATAATCTCCTGTTTGGATGCGTTGCGAAGGAAAAGCCCGAGCACGATGCCGCCCATCCCGAGGAAGGCGGCAGCGTCAAACAGCATGCTTACGTCGAGAAATTTGTTCACGTAAAAGCCCTCGGGGAAGGCGGCGTCGGTAATCTGTCGCGGCACAATGTTGAAGTAAAAATCCAGCGCCGTGAAAGCCAGCGTCCAAAGCGCGATGAAGAGCAACCGGCCCGGCACCACTTTCGAGCGGTAAAACAGCAGGAACAGGAATGGGAAAAAGAAGTGGCCGAAGATCAGCGCCAGGCTCACCCACCACCACTGGTTTTTTACATTCACCCACTCGCCATCCACCAGCGCAGAGGAAAATTCACGGATGTTGTACCAGAAAGTTTCCTCCGGGATGTTCGCGTTGTAGATCAGAAAATACTGGGAAAAACTAATATAGGCCCAGAAGACCGTGAAGGCTAGCAACAGGCAGCCCAACACATGCCGGTGCGCCTGATTGTAAAGACCCTTGAGCCAGCCGCGGGTGGCCAGCGCCAGGCAAAGCACCGCGGTGAAAGCGAAACAGGCCCGCATCGACGCGGCGAAAAACCATACGCCAAACATGGTCGAAAACCAGTGATAGGTCAGTGCCATCAGGGTGTCGAACGCCAGGAAAGTCAGGGTGAGCGCGCCCAGGATGATGCCTGCGGCCGACACCACGGCCAGCCTCCCGGTGTGCGCTGCCGACCCGTCTTTATCCTGCGCGAAGGACCAGCGGCGGAGGAAAAACACCAGCGCGGAGAAAATCACGATGTAGAGCACAATGCGCCCCTGGAAAAACGGCACCTGCAACCACCAGCTCTTCAGCGCCAGCACCGTGTCGTGTCCGACCTCGTGCCCGTTCGGCAGCACATGTTCGGGATTGGTCCACTCCCACACCAGTTTCCGGGCCGGAGGAAAAAACACCAACGGGAGCAGCCCCAGACTCAAAACCACCGGAAGCGCCACGATGAGATTTTCCCACTGGCGGCGGATGATCGGGGCCCACCCGGCGTCAAAAATCCGGGTGATCATCGTCATCATCAAACACCCAACCAATACCGAGGCCCAAAAAGCGGTGCCGAGCAACAAACTGTAAAGCGGACGGTAGTCATGCTGCGGCACGCCGAAAACAAAGGCGCCAACATACGCAACCGCCAGCCCCACGATCCCCACGCCCAGCCAAAGCGGTGCCTTGCGGAAGCAGTCGCAACCGCCAGAGGCGTCCACAGAACAGTCATTTGTCTTGCTCATAGTCGGCTTACTTCAGATTGGCCTTGTCGATGGAGTCCGGAACCAAATCCGGCGGACAGTTTTGCGAGAGCTGCAGGGCGCGCAGGTAGGCGATCACCGCCCAGCGCTCCTCCGGCGTCAGCTTGTCACCATACGCTTGCATGGTCGATTTGCCGTGGGTGATGGTGTTGAAATAGTCGCCATTGCGTTTCTCCCGGTAGCTGGCGAGTTGCAGATTCGCAATGGTGCCGATGAAGCGGTCGCCTTCGTCATCGCCCGGAATCTGGTTGCGCACCTTCAAAATCCCTTCGCCATTGCCGGCGTAGCCGTGGCACACCGCGCAGAAAATTTCGAAGCGCTCCTTTCCCTTCGCCAGCACCCGCTCGTCCAGCACGAAGGGCGCCAGCACCCGCCCGCCTTTTGCGTCCGTGGTGAAGGTCAGGCTGTGCTTGGGAAAACCGTCGATGAATTCCCCGTCCGCATTTTTCCCAGTCACAAACTCCGGATTGCGCGAGGCGGCATCGCGGTATTCTGCCGAGAAAACCTCCGCGGACTGCCAAGCATTCCCCCGCGCCACCGCACCGGGCACTGGCGGACGGTCGTTGCGGCCGTCCTCAAAAAACGTGTTTTGCCCCATCGGCTTGAGCTTCGACTGGTAGTCCATGTCGTCGAAAACATATACCGGGGTGCTCTTCGACGCCTTGCCTCGCCAGCCCAGGATGGCAACGGTCGCAAAGCAAATCACAGCAAAAATGGCAAAAAAGTAGCGCATGGGAAATTCCTTTAGTTTTGGATCTCCGCGACTTCTGCGCCGCCGATTTCGGAGAGAAAGCCCCGGGTTTTTTCCAGCTCAAACTGGGGATCGGTGGCGTCGATCACGATCATGAAGGTGTCGTCGGAAGCCTGCACAAACTTCTCGTAATTGAACACCGGATGATGGTGGCGCGGCAGGCGGTTGAGAAGAAACTGCCCGAAAAAAGTCCCAAAGGCCGCGAAGAGAATCGTGCACTCATACATCACGGGAAAGGGAAAAATCGGGCTCCACAGCGGCTTTCCTCCGACGATCAGCGGATAATCATAGGCGTTCATGTACCAGGTGAACAGCATCCCGGTGCAAAATCCGGTGACGCCGCCCAGCAGCGTCAACACTGGCACTCGCGAGCGCGTCAGCCCCATCGCCGCGTCCATACCGTGGATCGGGAACGGCGTATAAACATCCCAGCGCTTGAACCCCGCGTCGCGCACTTTTTCCGCCGCGTGCAGCACGTCGGCGGTTTTTGAAAAACTGCACACAAGGCCGTAAAGTTGATTGGAAGCATTCTCACTCATAGCGCGCTCCGTTTCATTTTAATGAGTATCTCCATGGTGCGGGTCCGCCTGTGGCGTCACCGCCTTGACCTCCGCAATCGGCAGCAGCGGGAGAAAGCGGATGAAAAGCAGAAACAGCACCGAGAAAAACCCGAAGGTCCCGAAGAAGGTGAAGATGTCCACGATAGTCGGGCTGTAGTAGCCCCAACTGGAGGGAAGGAAATCGTTGGCCAGCGAGGAAACGGTGATGACGAAACGCTCGAACCACATGCCGACATTAACGAAGAAGCAGATGATCCAGACCAGCGCGTGGTTTTCCCGTATTTTCCTGAACCAGAAGAGCTGGGGGGAAATCACGTTGCAGGCGATCATGATGAAGTACGCCCAGCCATACTGCCCAAAGGCGCGGTTGATGAAGGCGAACGACTCGAAGGGATTGCCCGAATACGCCGCGATGAAAAACTCCATCGCGTAGGCGTAGCCGACCATGGTGCCGGTCGCCAAAATGATCTTCGTCATGCAGTCGATGTGATACTGCGTGATCAGATCGTGCAGACCGAAAACCGCGCGCAGCGGCAGCATCAGCGTCAGCACCATCGCAAACCCGGAGAAAATCGCCCCGGCCACAAAGTACGGCGGAAAGATCGTGGTGTGCCAGCCGGGCAGGTTTGAGACCGCAAAGTCAAAGGAAACGATGGTGTGCACCGACAACACCAGCGGCGTTGAAAGTCCGGCCAGCAGCAGGT
Source organism: uncultured Opitutia bacterium (assembly GCA_937874455.1). Taxonomy (GTDB): domain Bacteria; phylum Verrucomicrobiota; class Verrucomicrobiia; order Opitutales; family UBA953; genus CALNBE01. The sequence goes on from CALNBE010000173.1 coordinate 7,697, forward strand.
AGGCCATTTCATAATTGCTCCAGTGGCGGTTTGAATTGCGCCAGCCCATCGCCAGCACCCCGTAGAAATATTTCCGCCAAAGCTGTTTCGCCCGGTCGCGCAGCACGCCCAAGTCCGGCACCATGCCCATATACCAAAAGAGCAACGAAACCGTAAAATAGGTTGAGACCGCGAACACGTCCCATTCCAGCGGCGAGCGAAACTGCGGCCAGATGTCATAGGAATTCGGAATCGGCAGCAGATACCACGCCGCCATCCAGACTCGGCCAGTGTGGAAGACCGGGAACAAACCCGCACAGCACACCGCAAAAATCGTCATCGCCTCCGCCGCCCGGTTAATCGAGGTGCGCCACTTTTGCCGGAGCAAGCACAGAATCGCCGAGATCAACGTCCCCGCGTGCCCGATGCCCACCCAGAACACGAAGTTCACAATCGCCCAGCCCCAGTTCACCGGACTGCGCAAACCCCAGGTGGCCGTTCCGGTTGACACCACATAGACCAGGCCCACCAGAGTGAAGCTCGCCAAAAACAGCGCGACGAGGAAAAGCACCTTCCACCATGTCGGAGTGGGATCCTCCACGATCCGGCAGATTTTCTCCGTGATCCAATGGAAGCCGCGATTGTTTTCCACCAGCGGGCGGCGCGGCAACTCCGCCGGAGCGATCCGGTCAAGAATCGCCGGGCGAGCGGAGGAGGTAATTTCGGGGGCGTGGGACATGGGTCGAAAAATTAGAAATGGGAAATGAAAAATAAGAAAAGAGGAGGGCCGAAAGACGACGGGCGGACGGCTCGGTGCTTAGCTGAGGCAGAGTCCTTGCCGCGCAGATCGGCGGTGTCGTTTACAAGATGGGGTGCGTTGAATTTCATTTCTGATTTTTCATTTCCAACTTCTAATTTTCAATGCGCGTTCTTCCCGTCGTACTCGACGCGACTGAGCGGGCTTTTTCCTCCGCCGGGCATTTTTGGGTTCGGATTGCGCAACTTGGCTTGGTAGGTGGTGCGCGGGCGGATGTTCAGATAGCCCAGCACCGAGTAAGTGCGGTCCGAGGCCTTGGCCTTGGAAACCGCGCTCTGCGGGTCGCTGACATCGCCAAAGACAATCGCGTCCGCCGGGCAAACCTGTTGGCAAGCCACTTGGATCGCGCCATCCGGCACCTTGACGTCGCCAGAGTTTCGGGCGGAAACTTTCTGCCGGATCTTGGCCTGCTGGATGCGCTGGATGCAATAGGTGCATTTTTCCATCACCCCGCGCATCCGCACCGTCACGTCCGGATTCATCACCATCTTGTGCAACTCCGGCTTTCCCTTCGGGCCCAGCGGGCCTTCGTAAAAGCGGCCAATATGCCGGTCGCTGTAATCGAGGAAATTAAACCGCCGCACCTTGTAGGGACAGTTATTGGCGCAGTAGCGGGTGCCGACGCAACGATTGTAAGCCATGACGTTGAGGCCGTCCGGATCATGCACCGTGGCGTTGACCGGACAGACGCTTTCGCACGGCGCCAGTTCGCAATGCGCGCAGGACATGCCCATGAAAGTCACCTGCGGATCTTCCGGCAGCTGCATCGTTTCCCCCGGCTGGCGTCCGTCAAAGAAGTAACGATCCAGCCGCAGCCAGTGCATCGAGCGGCCCTTCATCGTCTGGTCTTTTCCGACAATCGGGATGTTGTTCTCCGACTGGCAGGCCACCACGCAGGCGTTGCAACCGGTGCAGGTGTTGAGGTCGATCGACATGCCCCATTGCTGCGCGCCGGGGAACTGGTCCTCGTGTCCCTGCCAGACTTTGACGTTCGGAAACGGCTTGTCGAAGGTCGGCGTCTCGTAAGCGGAATTCCCCCGCGGCTGGGTCGCGGCTTTCTCCGAAACCGGCAATCCATCGTCCTTGCCGTAAACTTTCGGCGAATGCGACTCGATGCCCATTTCCTGGGCAAACTTCGGGTTCTCCTGGTAGTCGCTGGCGTTGGCTTCGCGGATAATATCCCGCCCTTCCAGCGACCAGTGATCCTGAGTGCTGCAAAGGAAAACCTTCTCGCCGGTCAGCGTCAGCGTGCCGCCGGTCGCTCCAACAGGAGCGGTAGTGGTGACAAAGGGATAAACGTCGAAGCCGATGCCCACGATTTTCTTTTCGTGCACCCGCTCGGTTACTTTCGCGCCGATGCGTCCCACGTTGCGACGCCCATAACCCAAAGTCAGCGCCACAGTGTAGTCGGCCAAACCGGGCATGATGAACACCGGCCCCTCAATGGTTTTTCCGTTGAGCGTCAGGCTGGCAATCGGGCACTGCAGTTTGCCGTCCACCAGTTGGTTGATGTTGCGGTTCAACTGCCCCAGCCGATTGATCATCATCGGCTCCGGTTCGATCGCCAGCTCCGCAGCCAGTTTCGGACTGATCGCGATGACGTTTTCCCAACAGGTTTTCATCAACGAATCCGGGACTTCCTGCAACCAGCCGTTGTTGGCATAACGCCCGTCCCAAACATGGCTGTCGGGAAGAATCCGGAATTCCAGTTGCTGACGGTTCAAGGTCGCCGGAGCCGGAATTTCCTCCGCCAGCTTTTTCACTTTGCCGGCATCCACTGCGACTTGGGCGGAGGCGCAGGACGTGCCGCGCAAAACCCCTTCGGCGAGCCAAGCGTTAAAGGCGGCGGCGGCGTCCTCGACGCCCGCGTTAGCGGCGACCGACGCAAAAGTTTCCTTCACCAAGGCAAAGGGCTCAGAGGAAATTCCCAGCAGAATCGCCAGCACTTCCAATTCCTGAAAACCATCAAAAATCGGCCGGATCATCGGCTGCACCGGAACATAGGTGCCGTCCGCCGCCCGCCCGTCACCCCACTCTTCCAAATAATGCGTCCCGGCGACAAACAAACCGTTCGGATGCAAAGTGGTCGCGGAAGAAGTTTCGTCGAAACGCGGGCTATGGTAGCCGAGGCGCACCACCTGTTTCGCAGTTGTGAAAAAATTCTGCCACGCCACATCGGATGGCGCGCTATAGGAGGGATTTCCTCCGAGAACCACCAGCGTTTCGGCGGAATTTTTCGCCAATTCCGCGAGCGAAACCGCCCGATTTTCCGGAACTGCAAGGTAGCGCAGCACCGTGCCAACCGCGCCGAGGCGCTCGTTCACCAACGCCGCCAGCGCATGCACCACGGGCGCGGCATCCGCCCCGGCGACCACCACGCTCGCCCCCTTGTGCGCCAGCAAGTCCTCCGCGCAAGCCGCGATCCACCGGGGATCCACAGTCAACCCTTCGGACTTCGCCCGCAAGGTTGTGAGCAACGCGGCGTCGCCGTTGGTTTTCTCCAGTACCACCGCCGCCAGCGCGGCCATGAAGGCTGGCAGGTGCGCAGTGGCCAGACGCAGCCGGTGGTCCGCCGCCGCACCGGTCAAAGTATAGGTGCTTTCCACCGCATAGAGACGGTTCATTTTCGCCGCGTCGGCCACCGAATCCACCCGGCGGGCCCGGGCGAAACCCTGCGCATGCCCCAGCGCGCCGTCGCCGCGATGCAGGAAATCCGCCTCCAATGCCAACACTCGTTTGGCTTGCGAAAAATCATAGCTCACGCGCACCGACTGACCGAACAGCGCGCTCAGCGCCTTGTTGCCCGCGTCGTCGTCCACCGGCTCATACTCCGCCCAGACGGCCTTGGGGAATTTCTTCCGCAGTTGCGCCACCAAACGCGCGCGGGTCGGCGAACTCGAGCCTTCCGCGAGAAAAGCCAGGCCTTCACCCTGAGTTTTTTCCGCCGCAACGGAAATTTCCTTCAAGGCCGCAACCACATCCGCCCGGCTCAACTGGGCCCGGTTT
>CALNBE010000174.1 GCA_937874455.1 uncultured Opitutia bacterium
GGCGCGGAGACGTTCGGCGACAGAAAGGAGTTCGTCGGCCACGGTTTTCTTATTGGTGAAACCCGGCGCAAGCAGGATGCGGGGCGTGTAGCCGAGCACGCTTTCGGCAGTGACCAATGCCTGAATGCCGGAGACGTTGCCCGAGGAATCGACCCCACCGATAATGTTGGCCGTGGTCGCAGTGTCATCCTCACCTTCGGCCACGCGCACCACGATGATGAGCGCGCCAGCTTGATCGAGGATAGCGTCCAGCGCGCGCGGGAGCGTGCCCTCCCCGCCCCCGGTCGCGTCCAGTTTGGCCGCCTCCGTGCGAGACGCAGCGACCAGCACCGGGGTGTTGAGCGGAAAAGCGGTGGCATCCGCGTCGGGCGCGGTGCCGACAATGCCGATCACAGACGACCGGACGGTGCGGATAGGTTGAGAACCAGAGGAAACGTCGATGACCTCGACTCCGTGAAGATATGTGGCGGGCATGGGTGTGATCGTTGAGTTTTAAAGAAAGTGGCAGTTTACCGTTTCCCCCGGCTGGCGTCTTGTGCGGGCGTGGGAAACGCAGCGCGGCTCATCTCGTTTTTTCGAGCTTCGCCAACTCCACGCGCACTTGAACAAGCCCTTGTTCCACGGCAGCGATTCGGGCGCGAAGCTCAACGATCTCCCGATCGTGCGATTCCCGCCACACTTCGGAAGCGGCGATGTTTTTGTTGAGCGTATTCACAGACAACAGAAGCCACCCCATGAGTGGCACGATGATGGTGGAAAAAACCAGTTGGACGATTTGCAGGACTTCGGGCGTCATTGTTTTTCAATCTCGTATTCGAGGGCGGCGATGGTGTCCAAGGCGTCGCGGCACCATTCGGGCGCGGCGGCTTTGGCGGCAGGAAAATCAGGGCGGGCGATGAGCCGCGCCCCGTTGTCAAATTGCACCGAGGAAGTGCAGCCGGTGCTAGTCAGCAGTGCCAGCGTCAGGAGGATCAGGGCGGAGCGCATCGGCGTTACGTTGCTTTTTTTGCTCAAGTCTCGCCGCCGCCTCCGCTTCTCGCAGCTTGCCCCACGTCTCGACAAACAGGTCAGCAAGCTGGCCGATCGCCGGGACGGATTGGGCGAGTGCCACAAGGAGCGAAAGGACGGTGGCAAGCATGGCGATTACGCGGCGGCTTTGGCCTTCTTCGCGGCGAGGTATTCGTCAACAGCACCCCATACGAGGCCGACGAAGCTCGCCACGCCGCCCGACAGGGCGACGACGGTTTCATCCCCAAGGTAGCCCTTGGTGACGAGGATGCCCCCGGCGATGGTCAGGCCGTGGCGGATGATGGAGAGGACGGTATCTTTCATTTTCGTTTTTGGTTTGGGTTATGGGAAAAATTCAAAGCCCCTGCTCTTTTCGCCATTGCTCATTCGCGGCGGCGGCAGCGGCATTCTTGTGCCAGCGCACCCAATCGGCACGGACGGCGGCAGCACCAAGACGGCGCTCTTTTTGGCGGATGCGTTCGCGGGTCATATGAAGCACTGACCACGCTTTCGGTTCAGCGGGGAAAAACTTTGCTCCGGCATCGCGGAGGATTGCCGCCTCATATTCGGCGGCAGAGAAAAAGGCTGGCGCGGCAGTGTCCACCAATGCGGAGGCCTCGGGTTCTGGCGCGGCGGGCAGTGTCGGAGAGACGGTGACGGTATTGGTCAGCGGATCGATGGTGACAGTGGCAACGGTCACCGGCGCGACATAGGGCTGCACCGTGGGAAGCTCACTCCATTGCTCGATCTCGCCGGATACATCGACCGACAGCGGCACCTCGAAGGACACAGACGGCTCAACCGTCATGCTGGCCAGCGGCGACAGGTTCACATCCGCGAAGGCGGGAACCGCGAACAGGAAGCAAAGGAGGATTCGGTTCATTTTGGGAAATTGCCCTCCCCCGGCAGTGCCGGAGGAGGTTTGAACTAGGGGTTAGGGACTTTAGGACGCTTACAGTTTTTCGAGGACTGCCAGCGAAGTGATGTAGTTTTGGAGAACCTTGTTGCGCTGCTTACCTTCGGGTTTGGCGTTCACGCCGCGAATCTCCGTCTTGAGCATGGCGATCGCTTCGGTGATCGGCAGCGGGCGGATGTAGGCGTTGAACCAGTTGACGTAATCGTTGTCGGTGCGCCCCTCGCCGAGGTATTGGCGATAAACATAGTCGATGATCGTGGCGTCGTTCAGCCGCTGTGCCGCGTTGCGGAATGCGCCTTCACCGGCGGTTGTCAGCGCCTCTTCCGATTCGACATACCAACTCCCGCGCTTGTATTTTGCCAGGGTCGCCTGTTTCACCTCTGCCGCCGTGGCAAAGTCGGACACGTATCGGCCCTGCCAGTGCTGCTTCGCCAGGGCTGACAGGTCAATCTGTGCATTAGGCGCAATGTAGCGCGGGTGATCGGCCTTTACTCTTACCCGAAACCAATGGTAGATATCGAACACCTTGCGGGCTGCGACAGTATCTTCAGCGAAGAGCGTTTCCCACTGAAGCATCACCGCAGTGATCCGTTGGTTGTAGGCGGCAGAAGCGGCGGTCTTTACCTCGCCCGCAGGGATTTTGTTCAGCGTGCCATTGTCTGCGATGAGTTGCTTGGCCTCGATTAAGAGCGCGGAGTCTGCCGCAACGGCGGTGTTAAGCCCCAGCGCAAAGAGCATCAGGGCGACGATGGTTTTCATGGTATTTTTCATGGTTTTGATGGGTTAAGGGAAATTTACGGGTTGGGTTTTTCGTAAACCCACATGGGCAGCACCGGCTGCCAGTAGCCCTCAATGCCGGTGGGGCTGACGCGCTGGTAAGACCAGACGAGTTTGGTGTTATCGGGCCGAACGTAATCATCGACGGGGACAACGACCACGATGCCCGCGATAACGGAATCTGTGGCAGCACGCTGTTCCATGATGCTCAAATCGTGTTCCTGTTTCCGCCAAATGCGGTTCCCTCCAGAGTTCTTGGAGTCGGTGAAATAGACATCGGGGTATTGGAAAACCCAGTTCTCGTGCGAGATGCCGGAACCGCCCAAGGCCGAGTTGTAAAAATACACCAACGAGTCCGTGCCCGCGGTTCCGAAATTCGTCTGGCTGGCCTTCAGCTCAAAGTCGCAAAACTGCTGATCGTAGGCGCTTCCCCTCCCCAACGGCAGAATGAACAAGGCATACTTGGGCGACCGGATAAGGCCATTGACTGTGGCCCCTTCCTGCACGGTGAGGGTGGCACCGTCCTGTACTGTTAACGACCCAGGCGCAGGCACTGTGGTTGTGCCGCGCAACTTGGCATCGGTGATGGGCGTCGCAGATTGCACCACACCGGCAGCGCAAAGGGCAAAAATGGCAAAAAGGCGTTTCATCATGGCAGGATGGCGACGTAGTTGACGGTGTAACCGGCGGTATCCGGGTAGGAAGTGAGCACGGCTGTGAAACCGGAGTTTGTGACGTTCTCGACCGTGACTGCGAAGTTGTCCCCCGATGTAGGACGCTTGGCCGTGGCGACCACGATGGGCACCGCTCCCGCGGGGAAAGCAGCGGCAAAAGTGACCGCCACCGAGCTGGCACCAGATGGCACTGGCACGCTACCGCGCTGAATGTTGTCCGGCACTGGCAGATCACCGACCAGATCCGCGATGGCATCCATCAGCCATTCCGGTGCCGTCGGCGCAAAAATGGCCGGTTTGTTGTCGGAACCGATGGTCAGCAACAGATCGAGATTCCATTGCGCGGAAGTCGTTTCCACTGCCGCCGCGGGCTTGTAGCATTCGGGGAAGGCGGCGAAGGCAAGCAACTGGCCGTGGATGTCGAACACCCCGAGGCTGCGTGCATACCAGCCGCCGACTTCGGGCGGCACCACGGCACGGATTTTCACATTTCCGGCGTCAGTGACGGCGACGGC
>CALNBE010000175.1 GCA_937874455.1 uncultured Opitutia bacterium
GGAGCCAAGGCGAAAACTGTTTGGATCGACACCAAAGGAAATGTCGCCAAGGACGACGACACCTACGCGCTCATCATGAAGGAAAAGGAACGGTTGTTGAACCTGAAGGAGCCATTGCAGTTCATCTTCAGTCACACCGCCCTACGCGAAGGCTGGGACAACCCCAATGTGTTTCAAATTTGCACGTTGAACGAGACCCGCAGCACCTTGAAGAAAAGGCAGGAAATTGGTCGGGGTTTGCGGCTGGCGGTGAACCAGGAAGGTGAGCGGATTCAAGACAAGCGCGTCAATGTACTCACTGTGATTCCCAATGAAAGCTACGAAAACTTTGCGCGCACCCTGCAGCAGGAAATCGAGCAGGATACGGGCGTGAGCTTCACTGGAAGAGTAAAAAATGCCCGGGACAAAGCACGTGTTTCACGTCGAAAACTGGATGCGGAAGAAGAGGCGCTGTTCCAGGCTATATGGAGGAAGATCAACTATCAGGCGCGCTACAGCGTGAAACTCAACACTCCGGATTTGATCAGGAAATGCGTGGCCACCCTGCGCGACACAAACCAATACCCCGAAGTGCAGCCTCCAAAAATCCGGGCCGCCAAGGCAAAAATTGTGATGGGCCAATACGGTATTTATGGAGAGGTCAACGCGGTGAGTGAAGACGCAGCTCGATACGGGAGTTCAATCGTTCCAGATGTCTATGCCTATATCCAAAACCGCATTCATCTTTCCCGCTCCACCCTGTTTTCAATCCTCGATCAATCAGGGCGCATGGGCGAACTGTTGGTCAATCCACAGGCATTTCTTGACACGGTCATTGCCGCCACCACCGCTTGCTTGCAGGAACTGCTGGTGGAAGGCATCCAATATCATGAGATCAATGGCCGTCGCTATGAGATGACCCTGTTTGATGAAAATTTGGAAACATATTTGAGCAGCGTCTATCCGTATGCCGGTGATTTGTACGCTGCGCCTGTTCGGAAAACATTGATGGAGGCGCAGCCGCTCGATGAGAATAAGAATCCCGCAGGAGAGGCCTTCGAATGCGTTCTGAGCGACAGTGGCCCGGAGAACGAATTTGCAAAGGATTGTTCGCTCGACGAACGAGTGCGTTTCTTCTTCAAGCTGCCCTCACGGTTCAAGATTGATACCCCCTTGGGAACCTACAATCCCGACTGGGCGGTAGTGTTTGAGAACGATGCGCGCGTTTATTTTGTGGCCGAAACCAAATCCAGCACAGCGGAAAAGGACAGAAGGCGCGATGAAAATCTCAAGCTCGAGTGCGGACGCAGGCATTTTGCACTGGCACCAGATGTGGAATACAAGGTGGTGAAAAACCTCCGAAGCTTGGTCGCACCATGAATGAAAAATATGGAGTGCGGCGCTCCGCGTCGTCTTGGTTTCATAAGGTCGAAACCCCAAAACCAGAATCCCCAGCCATCCGGTTGCTTCACCCACGCGCATTCCAAAGCGGTGGGAAATACCGCACTCCAAATCCACGCCGCTTTGGTTTCACTACATAGCCCACTGAGACATGATCTCCCCCTACCACGCTAAGTATTACGCTCACGAGCTGACGCGCCGTCATGCGGCGGACGGGGTGGACCGGTTGTCGCAGTCGTTGTTTGATGCCAGTGTGGATCTGAATCCGCATCAGATCGAGGCGGCGCTTTTCGCCCTACGTAATCCCTTGCAGGAAGGCGTGCTGTTGGCAGACGAGGTGGGGCTGGGCAAAACCATCGAGGCGGCCTTGGTACTGTGCCAGTTTTGGGCGGAGCGGCGTCGCCGCTTGCTCGTCATTTGTCCGGCGAGTTTGCGCAAGCAATGGGCGCAGGAGTTGCACGAGAAATTCGCGTTGCCTGCCACCGTAGTGGATGCGGCAGCTTTGAAAAAAAATCCGGCCGGAGACGCCCTCGCCACTTTGCAAACTCTCTCCAGCAAAAGCGTGCTGGTGATCTCCTACCCCTTCGCGACACGGCTGGAGGCGGAGCTACGGGCGATCCCCTGGGATACCGTCGTGATGGACGAGGCCCACAAGCTGCGCAACGCCCACCGGGCAAGCAACCGCATGGGACAGGCGTTGCGGCGCGCGCTGGCGGGTCGGCGAAAACTGCTGCTCACGGCCACACCCTTGCAAAACTCGCTGATGGAATTGTATGGGCTGTCCACTTTGATCGATGAACATTTGTTCGGAGAGGAAAAGGCGTTCCGAAAGCAATATGTGAACGCTGGTGGAGAAAGCGCGGCGGAGTTGCGCGTGCGGCTGGCTTCCTTCGCCAAACGCACGCTGCGACGGGATGTGCTGGAATACATCCAATACACCGAGCGCAAAACCCTGACCCAACCTTTCCAGCCAACGGATGACGAGCAGACGCTCTACGAGGGCATTTCCGCTTTTTTGCAGAAAGAAGAATCCTATCTCAGGCAAGGCCACCGCTTTGAGCGAAGCCGCGCCTGAGATTCTGCGCGCCAACAATCAACGTTTCATTGATGCCACGATCTCGGAACTGCTGGATGCAAACCAGCGTTTGTTCAACGAGGAGCGCGACCGTCTTGAACGCTGGGCCGATGACAAACTGCTGGCCGCGGAGGAATCGTTGAAACAGACCAAAGCCCGCATCGCCCAGCTCAAACGCGAGGCCCGCAAGGTCGCGACATTGCAGGAGCAGGAAGGCATCCAACGCGAAATTTCCGAACTGGAACGCAAGCAGCGCCGCCAGCGGCAGGAAGTGTTCGATGTGGAGGATGAAATCACCGCCCATCGGGATACCTTGATCGAATCATTGCAAAAGAGGCTGCAGGAGAAAACCGAATCGGAAACGCTTTTCACCCTCCGGTGGAAAGTTGATTAAGGGAAAAGAGCAGTAAGGAAGCGTTTTTCCTCTTTCTTGAAATTGCTGCGTTGAACGCGCTTTGCGCGTTCAATTTTCTTATTTTCACCAAATCTCTCTGGCAAGCTTCTTCCTCCCGAAGGCACACAGAGCTTTGACATGTGAAACCGGCAGGAGCAGTATCGAAACGAATAATTCTTCCCAGCCTCGCAGCGCCCCCTCCGGACACAAAGAGACCAGGCGACCCACGGCACACGAAAATCCTGACTGCCGTTGCTACCTTCCGGTCCTGGCGGGATTCGCCGGCCTTCGTTGCATGGGGCCTGGTCGAGCGGCACCTTCGGAAATGTTCCCCGTTTATTCAACCTCGAAATTCCTTCGCCAACTTTTTCCCGGCAACCCCCGGCAAAAAGGCATTGCCCTTACCGGCTTTCCATTTTCACTGACAGCCGTTCATGTTTCGCCGCTTGGCCATTTTTTCCCTCGCCCTGTGCGCCGCTTTGCCGTGCACCCGCTTGGCGGCGGAGGAAACGGAGAAAAAAGCCCCGCGCCGGCCCACCTACCGGGTCTCGGTCGAAACCGGCGACGGCCAGAAGCAATCCAAAACCTTCAAGGGAAACATCCCCTCCGAAGAGTTGATTCGTCCGCCAACTGCCGCCGGCCGAAAAAATTTGCCCGCCGCAGACCGGAGCAGTTCCGCCGTTTCCAGCAAAAATCGTACCCCGCCGGTCATCGGAACACCTTTGCCCGATGGGCGCACCCTCCCGTTCCAATATGCCAATTCCCTTGGCAAAAAAAACGACGCCGAGTCCAACTACGAGGAGGAGCAGCTAAAGTCCTTCTTCCGCCGCGAAGAAAATCTTTCCATGAAAAACTACAGCCCCGGCCAGTGGCAGGGCGGCAAGTTCTCCGATCATCGGGAAAAACAAGCCAACATCATCTCCCATGATCAATGGGGCCAAAAGTTCAATTTTTGGAACAAACAGGGCGAACAGTCTTCCATCGATCTCACAAACACCTTCAGCGCGAAAATTCGCGAGCGCCAGACCATTTCCTTTGACGCCTACGCTGACGGCCAGCGCCCCACATCGCCGCTCTCCGGCGACTTTTCCAATCTGCGCAACCAGGACCAGCGCTACGAGCAGTCTCTGCACGACCGCTACCTCGCCCAAAAATCCGTCCCCTTTAAAGAGATGATGACCCAGCGTTATCAAAAGCTGAACAACCTCTCCATGCAGGACATCAACCGTTACCAATTCCGACATAATCGCTCCTCCACCCCCGGCATTCCAGCCGTCACCCCGGACGGCCAGATGCGCCAGTAGCGCTTCCAATTACCAACCGAGACGCGAGACACAGTCTCAATTGGTGCGCAGTGTTTTTCCCTTTTCCCCAAAGGAGATGCCTTGACCTGCCAGTTTTCAGTGTCAACAATGTCTCAATAAGAAAGCCCGCCATGACCACTGAAAAACCCTCGCCCGTTGCTGTCAAAAAACCCGATTCCGCCAAAGACCCCCGCGGCACCTTTATGACCTTTCTCGCCAGCAAAGGGTTGCGTGTGACCAATCAACGCATGGCGATTTTTGACGCGGCCTTCAACCGCACCGACCACTTTACCGCCGAGGACCTGCTGACCGACGCCCGCGCCATCGACGACTCTGTCTCGCGCGCCACCGTTTACCGCTCCCTGCCCATTCTGGTCGAAAGCGGCCTCATCCGCGAGGTCGATGTAGGACGCGACCACAAGTATTACATGACCACCCTGCACCAGGACACCTTCCAGGCGCAGCTCATCTGCCAGGATTGCGACAAAATCGTCGAGGTCGACGCGCCGTTCATGGAATGGTACGGCAAAACCCTCGCCGCCAAATACAACATGGAGTTGGTCTCCCAGCGACTCCAAGTCGTGGCGCGCTGCCAATCCTGTGAAAACAAAGCCGGCAAGCACGCCTGATTTCCTTTTCCGGCGTTGCCAATTTCCTCCGGCATCATTCCCTCCTGCCGCATGTCGTCAGTCGTTTCCACGCCCGAGCCGCTCGTCTTTCAATCGCTCGACGCCAGCGCCCAACCCCCACTCTCCGCCATCCAAGAGGAAATCCTCCGGCTGAAGAAAAAACACAACGCGGTCATCCTCGCCCACAATTACCAAGTGGACGAAATCCAGCAGGTGGCCGACTACGTGGGCGACTCCCTCGGGCTTTCCTACAAAGCGGCGGAAACCGATGCGGATGTGATCGTCTTCTGCGGCGTCCACTTCATGGCGGAAACCGCCAAGATCGTAAACCCGCAAAAAACCGTCCTGCTGCCCGAGTTGGCCGCCGGCTGCTCTCTTTCTGACTCCTGCCCGGCAGAAAAACTCGCCGCCTACAAGGCCGCCAACCCCGGTCTCTACGTCGTCGCCTACATCAATTGCAGCGCCGCCGTGAAGGCGCTCTGCGACGTGATCTGCACCAGCGGCAACGCGATGAAAATCGTCGAAAACATTCCCGCCGACCGCGAAATCCTTTTCGTCCCCGACCAAAATCTCGGCCAATGGGTCGCCAAGCAAACTGGCCGTAAAATGCGCATCTGGCCAGGCAGTTGCTACGCCCACGTGCTCTACACCGTCCGCGCCATTGAGTCCGTCAAGGAGCGCTTCCCCGGCGCCCCGGTCGTCGCCCACCCCGAATGCGTCGAGGCCGTCCGCGACATGGCCGACATTGTTTGCAGCACCGAAAAAATGATCGGCTACTGCCGGGAAAATCCCGCCGACACCTTCATCATCGTCACCGAAACCGGCATGATCAACCGCCTGCGCCGCAAAGTGCCGGGCAAGCGATTCGTCGCCGGCCCCACCGACAATTGCGGCTGCAACGACTGCCGCTACATGAAGATGAACACCATCGAAAAAGTCCGCGACTGCCTCCTCCACCTCCAGCCGCAAATCGAGCTGCCGCCGGAAGTGATCGAAAAAGCCTATTTGCCGATCAAACGCATGCTCGACTGGAGCCGCTGAAATTTTCCTCCGCATCCATTTTTCCCATGACGCAATCCAAACTCGGCTACAGCGAGGCCACCGGCGAAATTTGCTACGACCTGCCCTCGCCCTACCTCCCCCACCGCGCCACCGGCCTGCTCCACCTGCCGCGCTTCCTCGCCAAGATCCGCAAACACCTGGCGGGCGAATTGCCCAAGTCCTACCAGCGCAACTTCTGCAAGGGCTTCGACCGTTTCCTTTGCCTCCACCTCGGCGTCGAACCCGCAGCCGTCATCGAAATTGTCCGCACCGCCTCCGACGAGGCCGATCTTGACCAACACCTGCTCGCCCTTTTTCCCACCGATGTCCATGCCGCCAAATGGAACCGCGAAATGGTCCAGAAGGGCATGAGCGAGATGGGCCGGGAGGCGCTCGCCGACGCCAAACGCAAAATGGGCATCCCCGACCGCGCCGACCTCATTTCCTTTGCCGACATGATCGAGTTTGACGAGGGACGCATCAGCTGACACTCAGCTTTTCTCGAATTTCTCCTTTTTTCATGGCTACACAAAAACCAACCCTCCTCGTTCTCGCCGCCGGCATGGGCTCCCGCTATGGCGGACTCAAACAAATCGACCCGATGGGCCCCAACGGCGAAACCATCCTCGACTATTCCGTCTTTGACGCCCTGCGCGCGGGCTTCGGCAAGGTGGTCTTCATCATCCGCCCGGATTTCGCCGACGAGTTCAAACAAAAGGTTTCCCCCAAGTTCGCAGACAAAATCGCCGTCGATTACGCCTACCAAACTTTGGACAAACTGCCCGCCGGCTTCTCCGTCCCCGCCGGACGCGAAAAGCCCTGGGGCACCACCCACGCCATCCTTTGCGCCAAGGATGTCGTCAAGGAACCTTTCGCCGTCATCAACGCCGACGACTTTTACGGCCAGCACAGCTACCAAGTGCTCGGCGAATACCTGAAGACGGTCGATCCGGCCTCCAGCGCCTTCTCCATGGTCGGCTTCACCCTGAAAAACACCCTCAGCGAGCACGGCACCGTCGCCCGCGGTGTTTGCCAAACCAACGCCGAGGGCTACCTCACCGCCATCGAGGAAATGATGAAAATCGGCAAAACCGCCACCGGTGCCCGCAATACCTTCGAGGACGGCCGCACCACCGATCTCTCCGGCAGCGAACCGGTCTCGATGAACATGTGGGGCTTCACGCCCAAACTCTTCGACCACCTCGACCGCGTGTTCACCGAATTCCTCCGCGCCAAGGGAACCGAGATGAAAAGCGAATGCTACATCCCGCTCACTGTGGGCCAGCTCATCACCGAGCAGCACGCTTCCTGCAAAGTGCTCCGCACCGACAGCGCCTGGTTCGGCGTCACCTACCAGGAGGACAAACCCGTCGTCCAGGAAAACATCCGCCGCCTCATCGCCGACGGCAGCTACCCGGCCAACCTCTGGGCATAGGAAAATTTTCCGCCTTTTCCTCCGCGACCGGCCTTGCCCCAGGCCGGTCTTTTCTTTTCAACTTTCCCATGCGAATCCTCATCACTGGCGGCGCGGGTTTCATCGGCAGCCATATCGCCGAACATTTTCACCAGACCGCCGAGGTGCGCGTGCTCGACAATTTGCGCACCGGCTACCGGCGCAACCTCGACGGGCTGAAGGTCGATTTCCGCCCAGGTTCCATCCTCGATCGCGCCCTGCTCGATCAGGCGATGCAGGGCGTCGATTACGTTTTCCATCTCGCCGCCTTGGTCAGCGTGCCGGAATCCATGGAAAAACCCCGCGAGTGCGCCGACATCAATGTCACCGGCCACTTGCACGTGCTCGAATCCGCCGCCGCCGCAGGCGTGCAGCCGGGCGATGTGCTGCTGGCGATCAACGGCGCGCCCGCCAAGAAC
>CALNBE010000176.1 GCA_937874455.1 uncultured Opitutia bacterium
CGCCAGCGGCGACGTACTGATCGCGCCCTCGACGTTGTCGGTGATGCCGGCGTCCAGCGCGTCGCCGGTCTTGCGCCGCTGCATGGCCTCCATGCGCGGCTTGTTCTCCACGGCCAGCAGTCGCGCGCCGCTCCGGTGCATCTTGGCGTAGAGACGGGAGTCGGCGGTGTGGGACTGGCCGAGGAGACGGGCGGAGGACTGGGTGGGCAGCGGCGAGCCGTCGGCCCCGAGCGCCTCGCGGAAGCCCGCGGTCAGACCGACCTGGGAGGTGGCCTCCTGCTGGGCCTGGGCGGGGGCGGTGCTGGTCGTGTCGGCACCGGCATCATGTCCGGATTGCGCGGCATCCTCCCGCGCGTGCTTGGCTGGGGAGCATTGCTGGGCGGCATGTTCGTGAAGCTGGGGGTGCTGATCAAGGGCGTGTTCGTCGCAGTCGGTGCGGCCATCGGTGCCATTGGCTGGCCGGTTGTTGCCGTTGTCGCCGCCATCGTCGGCGCGGGGCTGTTGATCTGGAAATACTGGCAGCCAATCAAAGAATTTTTCCTCGGGCTGGGTTCCGCCATTTGGGAGCGAATTTCGCCCGCCATTGAATCCATCAAAGCGTCCTTCGTCTCCGTGTGGGAGACGGTCGCGCCGACGCTCGGCAAACTGTGGGAGGGTTTCCAGTGGGTGGCGGCCAAGCTGGCTCCGCTCGGAGCGGTGCTGGCCAAGCTGCTATTTTTCCCGCTTCGGCTCGGCTTCGGGATTTTCCTGAAGGTGCTGGGCACTGCGTGGGATGGCATCGCTGGGTTCGTCTCCGGCGCGGTCAGTATCTTCACTTGGCTCTGGAATGCCATTGGCAGCGGCCTCAGCACCATCCGCAACCTGTTCACCGACTTCTTCGGCTTCGACCCGCTCAACCTGATCAAAGAGGGCTGGGGGAATGCCATCGACTGGCTGACGGGGCGGCTGTCTTGGCTCTCGGACAAACTCGACGGGGTGCTGGGTTGGCTGGGGCTGGGGGACGACGAAGAACAGGCTTCCGCGCGGGCTGGTGCTGGATCGGGAGAACCAGCCTTGGCGTCCGCCTCCACCGCTCCGCTCCGCGCACTCAATCCGCCGCCGCTGACTGCCACCAATGCCCGCACGGTGCAAATGACCAGTGCGCCGAGCATCACCATCAACACGCAGCCGGGGCAGGATGCCAACGCCATCGCTGCCGAGGTGATGCGCCGGGTCGAACAATCCCAGCGCGATCTCGTGAACAATTCTCTCCGCGACTTCTGACATGGAAACACCGCTCCAACTCGGCACTTTTAAGTTTTCCACCACGGCAGCCGCTTTTGCGGAGCTGCGCGCCAGTGAATGGACGTGGGCGGAACAAACTCGCATCGGCGGCGCTCCGGCTTTGCAAGCGGTGGGCAAGGGGGCCGACACCCTCACGCTGCCGGTGGTCATTTATCCCGGCCAATACGGAAGGGAATCCGCCACCGCAACGCTGCGGGACATGGCCGACGCGCTGATCCCTTACACCCTGGTGGACGGGCGCGGGCGCAATCACGGGCAATGGGCAATCCGTTCTATTTCCGAAACGCAGGCGCACTTCCTCGACAATGGGGCACCGCGCAAAATCGACTTCTCGCTGACCCTTGTGAAATACGCATGAACCCTTTCGCCGCATTGCTTCGCCGAGTCGCCGAATTGGAACGGCGGCAGTCCAACATTGTCCGCTTCGGCACGGTGGCGCAGGTGGACACGACGGCCGCGCGGGTGCGTGTCACCATCGGGCCGCTGCTCACCGCTTGGCTGCCGTGGATCACACATCATGCGGGGGCAAATGCGCGTTCCTGGTCGTCTCCGGCCGTCGGGGAACAGGTGGTGGTGCTGTCGCCGTCGGGCGAATTGGCCACCGGCTGCGTGCTTCCCTCGATCTTTTGCGCGGCTGGCACGGCACCGGAAGCGACGGAGAACGTCCACGCGATTCACTTTCCCGACGGGGCGTTCCTCCGCTACGATTACGCGGCCCACACGCTGCACGCGAATTTGCCCGGCGGCACCGCCTTGCTCGATTGCACCATGCTTTCCGCAACCGTCGTCAGCGCGGCCAGCATCCAGTGCAACACGCTCGATGCGGTCGTTGGCACGACGGCGAACCTTACCGCTCAAACCATCAACATCACCGGCGCGCAATCTGTCACGGTGAACACGCAAACGGCCTCCGTGATCGGAGCCAGTGCCATTTCTTTGACCGCTCCCGCCATCGCCATGACTGGGGCGGTAACTGTTGCCGGCACGGTGGCAGTTACGGGCGACGTGACAGCCGGAGCCGTTTCCCTGATGTCCCACATCCACGGAGCCAAGCCGCCGGGGGATGAAAACGAAAAAACCACACCTCCGAAAGTTTAATGACCACTTACACCACCACCGAGGGCGACATGCTCGATGCCATTGTGGCGAAGGTTTACTCTGGCAACACCGCCATGCTGACCGACGTCCTAGATGCCAATCCGCACCTCGCCGAACAGCCGCCTGTGCTGCCTGCGGGCATCGTGATTGCGCTGCCGGAGGAAGCTCCGGCGATTCTCGAAACGGAACGGCTTTGGGGCTGAAACCGAAAATTTCTTTTTTTGTCAATTTATGCCATCTCCCACCACATTCACCGAACTGCTCGCCGCTGTTGTGGCGAAGATCAAAGCCGTCGCGCCCGCGCTGAAGGATGTCACCGCCTACGAGCGACTGTCTGAACGCGCCGCTGTGCCGCGTGCAATGGTCGAGGTGATCGAGATACTGCCCGACGACACCGGAGACAACGGGAGCGAGCAATACGCGGCCAAATTGACCTTCTCCATTTACGTCCTCGGCGATCCGCGCGGGGAAACGGCGGCGAAACTCGCTATCCGCGCGCTGGCGTGCGAACTGTCGGCCAAGCTGCACCGGCTGCACCCTGGCGTGCCGGCTGGGTTGATCATGGTGAAGGGTTGCTATCCCGATTTTGTCACGGCGGGCGGAAACAATGCCCAAGGGCGCAATGCATCTGGATTCGTCGAGGTGCAGCGAATCGACTGCGAGGTGTCCGCGCTCTTTCTGCCGTCGGTGTGGGATTGGCCAGCGGAGGAAGTGGAACTGATTTTTGACGATGGGGAACCCGGCGTGGTCGCACCGGAGCTTTAACCGATGGAACTGGCTTTCGATATGGCGGAGATTGAGGGCATCGCCTCCGCGCTGGATGCCTCCGAGGCCCAAGTGAACACTGCCTTGTCGCGCACCATTCGTCGCGTCACCG
>CALNBE010000177.1 GCA_937874455.1 uncultured Opitutia bacterium
ACCGGCGACCCTCGGTACCACAAACCGATGCTCAAAGGCGCGATCATACGCGCCCAGCCCAGCCAGCCGCCCTGGCTGGGCTTCTCATTTGCCCGTCGCCGTGTTTAATTGCCCCGCCAGCGCAACAGGCGCATGGCGTTCAGCGTGACCAGCACCGTCGCGCCGGTATCCGCCAGAATCGCCGGCCACAATCCCGTGATCCCCAGCAGCGTGGTGCAAAGGAAAATTCCCTTCAGCCCGAGCGCACAGGCAATGTTCTGCCGGATATTCCACAGTGTCGCCCACGACAGGGCAACCATCCGCGCCACATCCGACACCGAGCTGTGCAGCACCGCCGCGTCCGCCGTCTCCAGCGCCACATCCGTGCCGCTGCCCATCGCAATACCCACATCTGCCGCCGCCAGGGCCGGGGCGTCGTTGATGCCATCGCCCACCAGTCCGATGCACTCGCCGGGCCGCAGCGCGGCCTTCAACTCCGCCAGTTGCCGCGATTTTTCCTCCGGCAGCAATTCCGCCCGCACTTCCATGCCGAGTTCCTTCCCGATCGCCTCCGCCGTCTGCCGGTTGTCGCCCGAAAGCATCACGGTGCGGATGCCTCGGTCGCGCAGGGCCGCAATGCCTGCCGCCGTGTCCGGGCGCAATTCGTCCCGCAGCGCCAGCACGCCCCCCACCTTTTCTCCCGCCAGCAACACCGAGACCGTTTTCCCCTGCGCCGCCAAGGCATCGACGTGCGCCTGCACCGCCGCGCTCCAGTCCCCCGCCAGTTCCTTCGCCGCCATCACCGAACCAAGGAAAAACTGCGTGCCGTCGATTTCCCCTGCCACGCCTTTTCCCGCCAGCGCCCGCATTTCCTTTGCTGCCGGAGCCGTCGCACCGTCCGCCTGGTTCTTCGCCAAAATCGCCCGGGCCAGCGGATGATTCGACCCGGCTTCCAGCACCGCCGCCCGGGCGAGAATTTCCTTTGCGGAAAAACTTCCCTCCGCGACCACATCCGTCACCTGCGGCGTCCCGGCCGTCAGCGTGCCGGTTTTGTCAAAGGCAATCAGCCGGAGCTTCCCCAGCGTTTCCAGCACCACGCCGCCTTTCATCAGCAGGCCGCGCCGCGCTCCCGCCGACAAACTGGCCGCAATGGCCGTCGGGGTGGAAATCACCAGCGCGCAGGGACAGCCGATGAGCAGCAGGGCCAGTCCTTTGTAAATCCACTCCCGCCAGTCTCCGCCAAACAGGAGCGGCGGCACCAGTGCCGTGGCCAGCCCAAGTCCGAACACCACCGGGGTATAGCGGCGCGCAAAACGGTCCATGAAACGCTCCAGCGGGGCCTTGCTTTCCTGCGCCTCCTCCACCAGCCGGATGATGCGCGCAATGGTGTTGTCCGCCGCGGTCGCACTCACTTCGACCAGCAACACCGCCGCGCCGTTGACCGTCCCGGCGTAAACCGGATCCCCCGCCGTTTTCCTCCGCGGCACACTCTCGCCAGTCACCGGGGCCTCGTTGATTTCCCCCGCGCCTTCGCGCACCACCCCGTCCGCCGCCACCCGGTCGCCGGGCCGCACCTGGATCACGTCGCCCACCCGCAATTCCTCCGCCGCCACTTCGACAAAACCGTCACCCGCCGCCCGCCGCCACGCCACCCGCGGCATCAGTTCCACCAGCCCGCGAATGCTCGCCCGTGCCCGTTCAGCAGTCACACCTTCCAACAATTCCCCAAGCAAAAAGAGAAAGACCACCATCATCGCCTCCTCCGCCGCGCCGATGACCACCGCTCCCGCCGCCGACACCGTCATCAGGGTCTCGATGGAAAACACCGTCCCGTGGCGCGCCGTCGCCCAGGCCCGTCGCGCCACCGGCACCAGGCCGACCAGCAGCGCTAGGATGCAAAACCACTTTTCCCCCCGCGGGAAAATTGCTCCCGCGCCGTAAGCCGCCGCCATTGCCGCGCCGCTCGCCAGCGCCAGCCGCGCATTGCTCCGTTTCCACCACGGCACCCCCGAGGCATTTTCCTCCGCGCCATGCATGTGCCCGGCGTGATTTTCCTCCGCCTCCAAATGCGCCGTGTAGCCCAGCGCCGGCAAAACTTTTACAATTTCCTCCGCCACCGGGCGGTCCGCCGCATGCGTCACCGTCATCCGCCCGCTCGCTAGCGAAACACTCGCCGCCGTCACGCCGCCCAACCGTCGCACCGCCGCCTCCACCTTGGCCGCGCAACTTGCGCAATCCATGCCCTCCACCCGAAACTGTGTCTTTTTTTCCATGTTAAAAACTCCTTTTCCTTGGCCGTCTTGGCCTTTTTTTCGGGATGTTACTTCCTCTAGCCTCTAGAGGAGCAAGCATTTTTTGACCACCCTCCAAGACTCAAAATATTAAATTACCGATGCGTAAAGAGAGGAAGGGTGTTTAAGGGGATGAAGAAGGTGCAC
>CALNBE010000178.1 GCA_937874455.1 uncultured Opitutia bacterium
TTTGATTGGTGCGCGCCGCCGTGGCCGCGATGCCGAAGCCGTAGCCCAGATAAACGTTCACCCGTCCACCGTAAACGCAGGTGCCCTTGCCGTAATCACTGTCGAAATAATCTCTCCAGCCCACAAAGGGCGTCAGCGCAAAATGCGCGCCAATCGGCAATTCTACCCCGGCCTCCACCGCGTAAAGCCCCTCGGTATTGTCGCCGCTAGACGCATAGGAAACTGGAGGAGGCGCGCCAATCGTGTAATCCGTCGCGGTGAAATCAAATTTCTCATGCACCATGCCAATGGTGGTCCGTCCATACGGTTTGATGGTCCACTCCTCGTTCACCAACACCGGGTGATGAAAAGTAAGGTCGAGGAGGAAATTGTGCACGTCCGAGTCGCCTTGCGTTTCAAATTGCGTTGTGCCACCCACCATTATCGCACTGTTCCAATCCGCAGTCTGGTAAGAATACTGCAGGCCCAAATCCATCCAAGTAGTCACGGGAAAATTTCCCCGCACAGTCGCGCCATGCGTGTTGCCGCCGACCAAGTCCTTGCCCCAGCCAGCGACTGGTGAAAGCTGCGCCACCTCGCCAATCACGCCGAGGCTTTGGTTGTCGTGCACATAATCATACGTCGCCAAAATGTAGCTGCGGCCGATTTGCCCCGGCCCGAGCAAGGGCGATTTCTCCGCCCATTCCGCCATCGAAAAATCCAAATTGCTGCGCGGT
This sequence comes from uncultured Opitutia bacterium, assembly GCA_937874455.1. Lineage (GTDB taxonomy): Bacteria > Verrucomicrobiota > Verrucomicrobiia > Opitutales > UBA953 > CALNBE01. The sequence goes on from CALNBE010000178.1 coordinate 717, forward strand.
TCAGCCGGCTTGGTGGTCAGGAATTGGGGATTCTCCCTAGTGCCGATCGGCTCCAACCGGGTGTATTCTTCCGCCTGAAGTTGCGCCGCGCCCAAAAGAGCCGCCAGCGTCAGCAAGTGTGTCGTTGAACGAGAGATGGATTTCATTGCAGTGATTTTCTGATGAGTGGGAGGCGACCTTAGCGCGGTCGCCAATCCTTACTTTAAAATAAGGAAAACTACCCATAACAATTCCCGGCACGCCGCTCAATACAAATTTAATAATAATTACCAATAATGACGAAGGCGATTTCCCTTCGCCTCGCGGCCAAATTTTCCTTTGCTCCTGCCAATGGCCGAATCCTTCCAACTTTCCTCCGCGTTTTCGCCCACTGGCGACCAACCGGAGGCGATCCGGCAACTGGTGGATTCCTTCCAGCACGGGCACAAATACCAGACGCTGCTGGGCGTCACCGGCTCGGGAAAAACCTTCACCATGGCCAACATCGTCCAGCAACTCCAACGGCCCACCCTGATCATTTCCCACAACAAAACTCTCGCGGCCCAGCTTTACTCCGAGTTCAAAAATTTCTTCCCCCACAACGCGGTCGAATACTTCATCAGCTACTACGATTTCTACCAGCCCGAGGCCTACATTCCCCAAACCGACACCTACATCGAAAAGGATGCCGCGATCAACGACGACATCGAACGCCTGCGCATCGCCGCCAGCAGCGCCCTGCTTTCCCGCCGCGACGTGATTGTCGTCGCCAGCGTCTCCTGCATTTACGGCCTCGGCTCGCCGGAGGATTTTAAAGAAATGCGCATTTCCCTCCGCCCCGGCATGGAAATGCGTCGCGACGTACTGCTCGAAAAGCTGGTCTCCACTCTCTACCAGCGAAATGAAATTCAACTGGAACGCTGCAATTTCCGGGTGCGCGGCGACATCGTGGACATTTTCCCCGCCTACAAGGAGGACGCGTTGCGAGTCGAATTCTGGGGCGACGAGATTGAAAGCCTGCGCGAACTCGATCCGCTCACCGGAAAAACCGGCGCCCGGCTGGAGCATTTCGACCTATATCCGGCGACGCAATACGTCGTGCATCCCGACCGCCTGCAGCAGGCGCGCGAGGCCATTCGCGCCGAACTGGAGGAACGGGTAGCTTTTTTTGAAAAGGAGGGCCGCCTGCTTGAGGCCCAGCGCATCCGTATGCGGACGGAATACGATCTGGAAATGTTGCAGGAAACCGGGTTTTGCCAGGGCGTGGAAAACTACTCCATGCACATCGGCGGCCGCCGCCCCGACCAGCGTCCGTGGTGCCTGCTCGACTTTTTCCCCAAGGATTTCCTCCTCTTCATCGACGAGAGCCACGTCACCGTGCCGCAAATTCGCGGCATGTATCACGGCGACCACTCCCGCAAATCCCGGCTGGTCGATTTCGGGTTCCGCCTTCCTTCCGCGCTGGAGAACCGTCCGCTCAAACCCGACGAATTTTCCTCCGCCACCGGCCAGACGCTCTTTGTCTCCGCCACGCCCGCGCCCTACGAGCTGGAGGTCAGCCCAGTGGTCGCGGAGCAAATCATTCGCCCGACCGGCCTGCTCGATCCGACCATGGAAGTGCGCCCGATCAAGGGGCAGGTCGAGGACATCATCGGCGAAGCGCGCGCGGCCATCGCCGCGGAGGAAAGAGTGCTGGTCACCACCCTCACCAAACGGATGAGCGAAGACCTCGCAGAATTCATGCGCGAAGCGGGCTTGCAGGTCGAGTATCTGCACTCCGACATCGACGCCATCGAGCGTGTGGAAATTCTCCGCCGTCTGCGCGAAGGAAAATTCGATGTGCTCATCGGCGTCAATTTGCTCCGCGAGGGACTCGATCTGCCCGAAGTCGGGCTAGTGGGCATTCTCGACGCCGACAAGGAGGGTTTCCTCCGCAGCGAAACCAGCATCATCCAGACCGCCGGACGCGCCGCCCGCCACGAGCGGGGCCGGGTCATTCTTTATGCAGATGTGATGACACGCTCGCTCACCCGCGCCCTGGCGGTTTCCTCGCTCCGCCGCGAACGCCAGATCGACTACAATACCCGGCACGGCATCACGCCCCGCGGCGTGGCACGTCCGGTGCAGGCCAGCCTGCTGCCGGCGGAGGAAAAAGACGATGCACTGCTGCTCGCGGAAGGAACCAAGGACCAAGACTTGGCCGCTGTTTTGGCCGAACTGGAAACGGACATGCTGGCCGCTGCGGACAATTTGGAGTTCGAGCGCGCCGCCTTGCTCCGCGACCAGATCGCCATTTTGCGCGGAGAAAAAACCGCCGGGAAACCCAAGCCCACCAGCTACCGCAAGCGAGGACGGAAACGCTGACGCCGCGCCGCCGCTTGACCTCTCCGCCGGAACGACCAAGGTCGCGCTTTTCCTCCGCGTGCTTTCACGCGGCCCCAGCCCATGCCATTTCCTCCTGCCTGCATTCTCCTTTCCCGCAAAAGTCCGCTGGCCCGCCGCCAGGCTGAGTTAGCCGCCGCCGCCATCGGACAATTTGCTCCGCAGTGCCAGATTGAGACCCGGCTTTTTGTCACCACTGGCGACCAGCAACTCGCGTGGTCGCTAGAAAAATCCGGAGGCAAGGGATTGTTTACCTCCGAGCTGGAAAACGCCTTGCTGGCCGGTGCAGGCGATGTCGCCGTCCACAGCGCCAAGGATTTGCCGACGGAGATGCCCGCCGGTCTGGCCATCGCCGGTTATCTTCCCCGGGCCAATCCCGCCGACGTGCTGGTACGCCGGACGGATTGCCCGGTCCCGAGAAAAATCGCCTCCGGCAGCCCGCGTCGCCGCGCCCAGGCAAAGCAAATTTTCCCCTCCGCGACATTTGTCGAACTGCGCGGCAACGTGGACACGCGTTTGAAAAAAATCGCCACCGGCGAGGCTGACGCGACCTTCCTTGCCGCCGCCGGACTGGAACGTCTGGGTATCACCGCCTGGCCGGGACTTTGCTTCGAGCATTGGGATTTGGAAAAAATGATTCCCGCCGCCGGTCAGGCCGCCATCGCGCTGCAGGTGCGCGCGGAGGAATTCTCCGTTTACCAGCCACTGTGCGATCCCGCCACCACCCGCGCCGTGACCATTGAGCGGGCATTCCTCCAGGCTCTGGGCGAGGGTTGCCACACCGCGTTTGCCGTCCACTACCGCGACGCGGCCGTGCATATTTTTCGCGAGGACATTGGTCGGCGCAGTTTCCCATTTTCCTCCGCCGCACCCGTGGAGGAAGCGGTGCGGCGTATTTTGGACGCACTTTTCTCCAAGGAAACCGGGGCAGATTAACCTTGGCAAACCAGCCCCTCCGCCTAGGGTTTTGACTTACCCTCTGCAGGGCTCGACACCCACGACATAGTGCTTCCTTTCCTATGTTGATTAAACAGGGAGCTGGAATTTCGGATGAAAGTATGCCTGCCTCGCGCAGGAAACCGCAGTCCGGGCACCGGCACCCACCTTAACTTAAAAGGTTAAGGAGCCTTAAAAGTGGAAACGGCCCAGGTGGAGGGCCTTTTTGTTTCCGGGCTTAATATTCCAGCACCTCTCCCGCCGCCGTTTTTAGCGTCACCCGATTTTTTCCCTCCGCGGCCACGGCCTCGGTCCGGCCCACAATTTGCGCCTGAATTTCCAGCGATTGCGCGATGGACAGCACGGTAGCCACATCCTCTGGCGCACAGTAAATCTCCAGTCGGTGGCCCATGTTGTAAACCTTGTGCATCTCGTGCGCGGAAGTCTGGCTGGCCTGCTGGATCGCAGAGAAAATTGGCGGCACCGGAAACAGGTTGTCCTTGATAAAATGCACGCCCGCCCCGAAGCGGATGCACTTGGTTTGCGCACCACCGGAGCAATGAATCAGACCCGGCACCTTTTCCACGCCCAGCTCGTTCAGCAGCCGCAAAACAAAGGGCGCATAAGTGCGGGTCGGACTCAACAGCGCCTGCCCGACGGTCAGCTTGCTCCCCGGCAAGGGATCTTCCATGCGATACGGTCCGCAATAAACCAGTTCCTCCGGAGTCTGCTTGTCATAAGTTTCAGGATAGGCTTCCGCGTAATATTTCGCCAGCAACTCGTGCCGGGCGCTGGTCAGGCCGTTGGAACCGATGCCGCTGTTTTCCTCCGCGTCGTAAGCGCACACCCCGCCCGAGGCCAGGCCGATGATCGCGAGACCGGGACGGATGCGCGATGCATCCACAATTTCTTCGCGTGCCAGCACTGCGGTCGCGCAGGAGTCCACAGTTAGCGTCGCCGTCAAATCGCCCACATCGGCAGTCTCGCCGCCGCCCGAGCGGACATCGATGCCAAAATCCCGCAGCCGCTGGAGGAAATCCTCCGTGCCCTCAATCAAGGCCGCCAGCACGCTGCCGGGGATGTTGCGGGCGTTGCGGTTCACCGTGCTCGAAAGCAAAATGCGTCCGGTCGCGCCAACACACAGCAGGTCGTCGATGTTCATCACGATGCTGTCCTGGGCAATGCCGCGAAACACGGAAGCGTCGCCAGTCTCCCGCCAGTACAGGTAGGCGAGAAGGGATTTGGTACCCGATCCATCACTGTGCGTGACATTGCACCAAGCGGGATTGCCGGTCAGAAAATCCTCCGTCAGCTTGCAAAATGCGCCGGGGAAAAGCCCGCGATCCAGCTTGTCCACCACGGCATGGACTTCATTTTTGCTGGCAGAAACACCACGTTGGGCATAGCGCCCCGAATCAGCAGAAGACATGCCTCGATCAATGCGAATCCTCCCGCAAGACTGAAGGATAAAAACCGCCCCGCGCAAAACTCCCAGCCTTGACAGTGAGCAGGGGTTCTTTTCAGATTCGCAGCCTATGGCAGACCTCAACGACCGTTACCCGGAGAATGCTCCGGGGAAGTTTTATGTAGACTCGCAGTGCATTGACTGCGATTTGTGCCGAGAAACCGCCCCGGCGTTTTTTGGCCGCAATGATGATGGTGGCTACTCCTTCGTGCTCAAGCAGCCGGCCTCTCCCGAGGAGACCGAACTCTGTACCGAGGC
>CALNBE010000179.1 GCA_937874455.1 uncultured Opitutia bacterium
GGCGGGTTCTCCCGCGAGCACGGAGCGGGTGAGAAAGGACGGCGCGAAACCGGCAAAGGCGATCAGCCCGAGTCCCTTGCCGGTGGTGCGGAGGAATTCGCGGCGGGTGGTCGGCGCGAGGCGGAAGGCGGAGTGGTGCATGGCGCGGCAGGGTTCGGAGGAAAACGGGTGGTTTCAGCAGAGTTGGTAGAGCGGGGACTGGAGGACGGCGATGGCGGCTTGGCGGATGCTGGCACGGCGCGGGCCGGGCGGCTGGTCTTTGATGTAGCCTGCGAGGGCGCGAAGGAAATTTTCGCCGACTGGTTGCGGAAGAAAATAGGTGGTGAGAAAAACGGCGATCTCGTCGTTGGTGCGGTTGTCGGCGAGGAAACGGATCAGTTCGTCATCGACCGTGATGCGGCCCTGGTCCGCGGCGCGGGCCTCTTCCAGCGCGCGCCGGTCGTCGGCGTTGAGTTTTTCCTCGTTGACCGGATTGAACAGGGAGCGGGCGATTTGGCGGCGGGCGGCGAGGGTGGTGGAGTTGATCCAGTTTTTGCCGCCGACCCAGCCGCGGACGTTGGGTGGATCGTAAAATGGCTGGCCCATGGTGCGGAGCAAGTTGAGCACTTGGCCGGGGTAGGGCGAGATGTCGAGCCGCAGGTCGCAGCACAGGCCGAGGTAGTATTGGAGCGGCGACTTGATCATGTTGCCGCGAAACTGCGGGTGGAAGAAGATTTGGGAGCAAAAGAAAGTGCGGACGAGGTCGCGGATATGGAAGCGCTGCCGTTTCCAAATTTGGCCGAGCGCGGCGAGGTGTTCGTCCGGCAGGCCGTTTTCGGTCAGGTAGTATTTGGTGAGTTCGCCGGGGAAAAAACGGGTGGCGGCGTCCTGTTGAAAGGCGAGGTCGATCACGTCGTCGGGCTTCCATTTCCCTGTCTGGCCAAAGATGGTTTTTTCGCCATCGTCGTGGCGTTTTTCGTCGAAGAAAAAAGCCTCGCCGCGGAGGGAAATGCCGGTGAGGGCGCGGGCGGCCTCCTTGATGTCGGCCTCGGAGTAATTTCCTTCGCCGAGGGTAAAGAGTTCGAAAAGTTCGCGGGCAAAATTTTCGTTGGGCGCCTGCTTGGAACTGCGGTTGAGATCGAGGTATTGGATCATGCCCGGCGAGCGCATGACGGCCTTGGCGAGATCGGGGTAGGTGCCGGTGATGCCGATGCGGAGCAGTTGCTGGTAATCGAAGAGCCGGGTTGGCGAATTGACCTTTTGGCGGGCGATAACGAAGACATCCTGCAGGCACATCACCAGTTTTTCCTGGGCGGCGTTTTCCGGCTGACGGCAGAAGTCGAGCCACTGCATGCCATAATCGTTGAAGGCTTTCCCAGACTTTTGACGGATTTCTTTGAAGTATTCCTGGCGTTCCTCGGGGGAAAGGGTGCGGGCGTGGGCGCGGATTTTTTCGTTGTTCTGGTCGAACTCGGCGAGCCGCGGATCCTTGGGCAAAATGCCGATCTTGGCGAAGCCGCGATTTACCGTGGCGGCGAGACCCTGGCGCACCGCACGGCTGGTGGCCTCGGGCGTGGCGGCGAAACCCATGCGGCGGAGCAAGTGGCGGGCCGTGTCCTCGTTCCATTGTGCGGCGGGGAGAATGGACCACGCGGAGTGTGGTGGTGGCAACGGGGGTAAATTGGACATCGGAACGATGGTTCAAAAAGTAAAACAGCCATGGCGGGGGAAAGTTGCCGGGGCGCGAAGGAAATTTTGCGATGGAAAGACGGCTTGCGCTTGGCGGGCGGAAGGATTCTGTGCGCGAATCCTTGTTTTATATGAACCTCACCATCGTCAAAGCGGTGCTGCTTTTGGTCGTCTCCAACGTCTTCATGACCTTTGCCTGGTATGCCCATTTGCGGGACTTGCGGGCCAAGCCGCTGATCGTGGCGATCCTGGTGAGTTGGTCGGTGGCGCTGCTGGAATATGTTTTTCAGGTGCCCGCGAACCGCATTGGCAGCGGGGTGCTGACGTTGCCGCAGTTGAAGATCATTCAGGAAGTGATCACGCTGAGCGTGTTTGTGCCCTTTGCGCTGTTTTACATGAAGGCCGAGCTGTCGTGGAATTATCTCGGCGCGGCGCTGTGCATGGTGGGCGCGGTGTTTTTCATTTTCCGCGGCTGAGGCGGCGGGACGGCGGGCGAATCCGGCGCGGAGGAAAATTTCCTCCGGGGAAAACTCACTCCCGGTCGAGCGCGGCGGCGGCCATTTGCCCGCTCTGGGCCGCGCCCTCGATGGTGGCGGGGAGGCCGGTGGCGATCCAGTCGCCCGCAAGAAAAAGGTTGGGCGTGGCGGTGCGCGGGCCGGGGCGCCGGGCGGCGACGGCGGGCCGGGCGGCGAAAGTGGCGTCGGGGCATTTGCACACCTGGGCGTGGGCCAGATCCAGCGGCGCGGCTTCGGGGAAAAGTTTCTCCAGCTCGCTACGCGTCATCTGGAGAATTTCCTCCGCGGTTTTTTTCATCCACCCGCCGGGGCAGCTCATAGTGAGCGCGTAGTGAAAAATTTCCGACGACGCGCCGGGACGGGTGACGTCGAAGATCCATTGCCAGGGCGAGTCGAGCAGGCCGGTCAGCGGGGCGGAGGAAATTTTTTTGCGGGAAAACAAATGGACGTTGAGGATTGGCTCACCGGGAATTTCCCCGCAGCGGGCGGCTGGGTCGGCGGCGGGCAGCAGGCGGGCCGCGGCTTTCCATGGCGTGGCGAGGATGACTGCGTCGGCGGGGAGAATGGCATCGTCGGCGAGGCGGACGGCGGTGACGCGCGACGGATTTCCTTCGCGGAGGATTTCCCGAACCGGGGAACGCAGGTGGAGTTGCCCGCCGATGGCGCGGAGGAAAATTTCCGCCTCGGGGGAAAATAGTTCGCCGAGCGGCCCGCGGCTGGTGACGATGGCGGAGTCGCGCACGCCGCCGAACAGGGTGCGGCGCAGCGTGGCGAAGAGCAGGGCGGCGTCGGCTTCGGCCAGCGGCAGGTTGAGCGCGGCGACGCAAAACGGCTCCCAGAGCGCGCGGATTGCGCCGGGCGTCTGCCCCAGTCGGGCCAGCCAGGCGGCGGCGGTTTCGTCCGGACGCGGACGGTGACCGAGGCGCAGGGCGAGGCCGAAACGCAGGATGGCCAGCCGGTCGCGCCAGGAAATTTCAGTGAAGCCCAGCAGGGCGGGCAGCAGGTGGAGCGGAGGAAATTTCCCCGCGCGCAGGCGGCTGGATTTTCCCTTCGGCGCGCGGTAGGGCACGTCGAGCCGGTCGGCGCGGGAAAGTTTTTCTTCGAGCCCCAGCGTGTCGGCGAGGTGGAAAAAAGAAGTATAGCAGCCGAACAGCGCGTGGTGGCCGTGGTCGATAGTGGTGTTGGTGGCGCGGAGGAAAAAGCTCCCGGCGCGTCCGCCAAGGGCGGGGGTGGCCTCGTGGAGTTCGACCGTGTGTCCGGCCTGGGCGGCGGCGATGGCGGAGGAAATCCCCGCGATGCCTCCGCCGATCACGCGGACGCGGCGCGGTGGCGCTGGCGGGACAAAAGGTTTTTTCCCCGCGCGCAGCGTCCGGCGGAGCAAAAGGAGTTTTTGCCACTTGGAGAGCCGGATGCGTTGTGGCGTGAGTTGGAAATTTTGCGCTTTGATTTTTTCGAGAATCGCCTCGTAGAAAGCGCCCATCACGAAGGCCGCTTTGAGCGCGTCGCGATCCCCGGCGGTGACCAGGCGGCGGGCCTTGTTGAAGTAGTGCTTGGCGCGAAAGTATTGCAGTTGGAAGAGGCGGCGGCAGCGGGGATTGCTGGCGGGCGCGGCGAGGTCTTCCGGCGCGACGCCAAAGGCCGCCATTTCGTCGCGTGACAGATAAATACGACCCAACTCGTGGTAGTCCTCCACCACATCGCGGAGGATGTTGGTGAACTGGAGCGCGTAGCCGAGGGCGACGGCAAATTCCTCCGAGCGAGGGCTGGTGCAGCCGAAGATGCGGATGGAGGCCAGCCCGACCGCGCAGGCGACCCCGTAGCAATAGCGGTGCAACGCGGCGGCGTCGGCGTAAACGCGGACGCCGATGTCCATCGCGCAGCCGTCGAGGATGGCGAGGAGCGGGGCCATGGGGATGGCATAACGGCGCACGATTTCGGCCATTTCCTTTGCCAGTTGGTCGTGGGGCGGCGTGCCGCCGGGCGCGGCGAAAAATCCCCGGACGGAGGCGCGCCACTGATCGAGGGCGGCGGTTTTCTCCGCGTCGGGTTTTTCCTCGTCCACGATGTCGTCGGCCACCCGGCAGAAGGTGTAGAAAATTTCCATTGCCCGCCGCCGGTCGGCGTCCAGTCCCGCGATCTTGAAGGCGAAGGCGAGGTTGGACTGGCGGCGCGCCTGCGCCTGAGACTGGTCGTCGGTGGAAGCCACGGGGATTTGCGAGGGAAAAGAAAAGCGGGAACCAAGCCGGAAGAGCGGCGGCGAGGCAAGCCCTATGGCCGGGGCGCGGCGGTGATGAGCGGGGAGAGCAGGCCGAGCCAGAGCGGCAGCGTGATCAGGGCGCAGAGGGAACTGGCGATGGTGACGCGCAGCGCGAGCCGCGGATCGCCGCCGAAGTGCTGGGCAACCACGATGGGGAAAAATCCGGCGGGCATCGCGGCTTGCAGGGCGAGGATCGGGCCGAGCGGATGGGGCAGGGCAAAGCAAATTACGGGGATGATCATGACCAGCGGAATCAAGCCGTTGCGCAGGAGACAGGAACCCAGCGAGGAGGAAAAATGGGAGCGCCAGGAAAAGCCCGGCAGCAGCGCGGGCAGCGCCATGCCGACCAGCAAAATGCCGACTGGAATCGCGCAGGCGCCGAGCATGGCGAAAGTGGCGTTGAGCCATTCGGGCATCCAGTCCGCCGCGCCGGTGCGGTTGAGGCCGAGCGCGAAAAACGACCCGAGCGTCATCGGATTGAGCAGTTGTTTCCAGGCGTCGCGGGAGAATTGTCCGGTGAGCGCGACCAGGCCGACGGTCCAGATGCCGACCTCGCATCCCGCGTTGAAGAGCAGCAGCACCGCCACTGCGTCACGTCCGATGAGGGACTGGCAGAGCGGGATGGCAATGTAGCCGTAGTTGTAAATGGCGGTGGAGTAGGAGAAGGTGCGGCGAGAGATGATTTCCTTTGCGCCGAAGAGCGGCGCCAGCAGCCAGGCCAGGGCGAGGCCGACGGCGATGGTGAGGAAACCTGCCAGCGGGGTGGCCCAGGCGAGGCTGCCGGCGTTGAGCGCGGTGTTGTGCGGGATCCGGTCGAGCACCAAGGAGGGGAAGAAAACCCAGAGTGTGAGCCGCATCAGGCTGTGCTGCACGCTGGCGTCCACCACTTCTTTTTTGCGGAGGAAATAGCCGATGAGCAGGATGGCCAGCACGGGCATGACTGCGGTGAAAATGGTGGCGAAATGGTTTCCCATGGGAAAAACGGCGTCAGGTTAGACCTGCGGAGGAGCGGTTGACAAGCCGGTTGGAATGGTGCGGGGACCGCTGGATGCGGGGATTTGAAAAATGGCAGGGGGAAGGTGCTAATTAAAGGCTGAACGCTGTTTGCGGGGCCAAGCAAAAATCGCCCAGCGGAGAAGAAAACGGGGGCGATGGAGCCATTCTGTGTTATTGAAATAATGAAGGAGTTCGAACCTGATGGGTTGGCGAAGCTCCTTTCTGGCGAGGAGGGAAGCGCAAAGGGATTTTGCGGTCAGGCTGGCGGAGTGTCGTTTTCCTCCGCGGCGAGGGCGTCGGTGAGTTCGCCCCAGGCGGCGAAGGCGGCGTCGAGATTTTCCTTGGCGGCGTTGTAGCTGTCCATGGCGGAGCGGGTGTCGGAGCCTTTTTTGAAAAATTCCGGGTCGGCCATTTTTTCCTCCCAGGCGGCAATCTCGGTTTCCAGCCGGGCGATTTCCTCCTCCAGCGCGGCGGCTTTTTTGCGAAGCGGCGCGAGGCGCTGGTTGCGCTCGGCGGTGCGGCGGCGGCGTTCGCGTGGGTCGAGATCGACAGATTTTTCCCTGACGGTGGCGGAGGAAATTTCCTTTGCGCCCGCGCGCTGTTCCTCGGCGGTGCGTTCGAGGTAATAGCTGATGTTGCCGTGGAAGACGCGCATTTTTCCGCCGCGCACCTCAAGCACTTTGGTGACCAGCGGGTCGAGGAAGTCGCGGTCGTGGGAGACGATGATGAAGGTGCCCTCGTAGTGTTTGATGGCGTCGGCGAGGACCGCCTTGGAGCGCATGTCGAGGTGGTTGGTCGGCTCGTCGAGGATCAGGCAGTTGAAGGGGCGGAGCAAGAGCCGGGCGAGGGCGAGGCGGTTGCGTTCGCCGCCGGAGAGGACGGCGACTTTTTTGAAAACGGCGTCGCCGCGAAACAGGAAGGCGCCGAGCAGGGAGCGGAGGCGGGTTTTTCCCTCGCCGGTGGCGACGGAGTTGACCGTTTCAAAGACGTCGAGGGACGGGTCGAGTTCGTCGGCCTGGTGTTGGGCGAAGTGGGCGATGGCGACGCGCAGCCCCTCGGAGCGTGCGCCGCGGGTGAGCGGCTCGGTGCCGGCGAGGATGCGGACCAGGGTGGATTTGCCCGCGCCGTTGGGGCCGACGATGGCGATGCGTTCGCCGCGTTCGAGTTGGAAATCGACGTTTTCGAAGACCTTCAGGTCGCCGTAAAATTTGCTGACGTTTTCCAGTTTGAGCACCACCTGCCCGCTGGCGGGTGGCGAAGGAAAACGGAAGGCGATGGCGGTGTGGTCCTCCTCCTCGGCCTCGATGCGGTCGATTTTTTCCAGGGCTTTGATGCGGCTCTGGGCCTGGGAGGCCTTGGTGGCCTTAAAGCGGAAACGGTCGATGAACGCCTGGGTTTTCTCAATTTCGCGCCGTTGTTTCTCCGCGGCCTGGCGTTGTTGTTCGCGCAGGGCGGCGGCGGTTTTTTCGAAGTAGGAATAATTGCCCGTGTAATTTTCCAGGCGGCTGCGGTGGATGGAGAGCGTGCGGGTGCAGACGGTGTCGAGGAAGGCGCGGTCGTGGGAGACGACGAGGAGGGCGCCCCGGTAGCGGCGGAGCCAATCTTCGAGCCAGCGCTGGGAGTCGATGTCGAGGTGGTTGGTCGGCTCGTCCATCAGGAGGAGGGACGGTTCGCGGAGCAAAAGTTTGGCGAGGGCGATGCGCATTTGCCAGCCCCCGGAGAATTCGCCGGTGTCGCGGGTCATGTCGCTCATCTGGAAGCCTAGGCCGAGGAGGACGGATTCGACGCGGGATTTGACCTTGTGGGCCTCGGCGTCGTCGAGTTGCTGTTCCCAGTCGCCGAGCATCAGGAGGGCGTCGTGGTATTCCTCCGCCTGCTGGTCCATCGCGGCGAGGCGGGCGGAGAGTTGTTCGACCTTGGCGCGCAGTTCGACGATGTGGTTGAGGGCCTGTTCGACCTCGGAGAAAAGCGGCTGGCCGTGGCACTCGATACCGTCCTGGGGCAGGTAGCCGATGGTCATGCCCTTGGCGGCGGTGAGGCGTCCGGCATCGGGTTCGATTTGCCCGGCGATGATCTTGAGCAGGGTGGATTTGCCCGTGCCGTTGAGCCCGACCAGCCCGATCCGGTCATGCGAGCCGATGATGGCGGAGACATGGTCAAAGATCAGTTGCGGGCCGTACTGCAGGTGGATGCCGTCGAGTTCGAGCATGGGGGGATGTTTCTGCGCAGGGGGAAATCTTTGGCCAGCGGGAAAGTGGACGAGCGGAGGGAAATCGCTTTTGGGCTTTGCCTTTTGGGCGCGGCGCGGGCATAGGAATTCCCATGATGTTCGCACGGGAGCCGCACCGGCTATACAAGGCATTTTGGGCCAATCGCTATGATGGATTTTTCGGACTGAACCGGGATTGGGAGGAAAAGACGCCGCCGCCGGTGACGATTTCGGAGGGGCACCGGATACGGTCGTTGCGGAGGGTGCCGCCGCGGTTGTGGGCGGGGTTGACCGGTTATTTTTTTGAGAAGGGAAACCCGGTGTTTGTCCTTTGGACGAAAATTTATCCGAACTACGAATGGCGCGATGATCCGCCGCGGGTGGCGGGCTCGTTTAACAACTGGAAGCCGGATGAGCGTTGGGAAATGCAGTTGGAGCGCTGGCGGGGCGAGCCGGTGTGGGTGTTGCGGGTGAATCCGGCGGAGGGATGGATCGGGCCGATGGGCTCGGAGTTCAAGTTTGTGACGCGCGGGGGAAATTGGCTGGAGGTGCCGCATGTGGCGTTTAACCGCCGCCGGGATCTCAAAGGAAATTACAATTATTTCCTGAATCCCGAGCAGACCGGGCGGCATATTTATCATTTTGTGGTGGAGAAGCCGGTGAAGCTGGGCAGCCACTTGTCCCTGGTGTGGAACGATCCGCAGAATCCGCACGCGCAGATGATCTTCGACTGGGATTTCCTGCTGGAGCGTTTTACGCTGGATCGGCCCGGTTGTGAGCTGCGAGAGGGCGGCGGGGTGGTCTTTCGGATTTTTTCGCCGCGGGCGGAAAAAGTGGTGTTGGAAACCTGGCCGAAGGAAAACGATGCGAACCCGGCGGCGCGGACGCGGGTGGAAATGAAAGTGGATGTGGCGGGCATGTGGACGGTGGAGGTGCCGATGGCTGCGGCGGGCTGGCGGTATCGTTTTTTTATCTCGGGGGAAAATTACGACAACTCGCTGGCCTTCGATGGCAGTGTGCCAGTGCTCGATCCCTATGCGCTGGCGGCGTTGGGCCGGGCAGGTCCGGGGCTGGTGGTGGATTTGCAAAAGGAGCAACCGGTGGCCCGGCGGTTTTCCCCGCCCCCGGCGACAGATCTGGTGATTTTGGAGGCGCATGTGCGGGACTTGGTGGCGCGACTGCCGGGCAGCGGGAAGCGTCCTGGATTCCGGGAGCTGGCGGCGTGGATTCGCTCCCCGGATTGTTATTTGCGCCGCCTCGGCGTGAACGCGCTGGAGTTGCAGCCGATTCAGGAGTTCGACGCCGCGCATCCCGAGGATTACCACTGGGGCTACATGACGAATAATTTCTTCGCCCCGGCCAGCGCCTACAGCCGTGATCCCGGCGCGGGGACGCAACTAGCGGATTTCCGGGAGCTGGTCGAGGCGTGCCACGAGGCCGGTTTGGCGGTGATCCTCGACGTGGTGTACAATCATGTTGGCGAGCCGAATCATTTGCTCCGCATCGACAAGGCCTACTACCTGGAGGTGGACCAAGAGGATCGTTTGACCAACTGGAGCGGCTGCGGCAACGACCTGCGTACCACCACGCCGATGGGCCGGAGGCTGGTGCTGGACAGTCTGCGGCACCTGGTGGAGTTTTTTGACGTGGACGGTTTTCGCTTCGACTTGGCGGAGCTGGTCGGGTTGCCGCTGTTGCAGGAAGCGGAAAAAATGCTGCGCGAGATTAAGCCCGGGATCGTGCTGATCGCGGAGCCGTGGAGCTTTCGCGGGAACATTGTGCAGGGCCTGCTGCGCACCAGCTACGCCTCGTGGAACGATGATTTTCGCGAATACCTCCCCGCGTATGTCCATGGCTCGCGGAGCAGCGACGGCCTGTGCCACTTCCTCGGCGGTTCCTTGAAAAACGCCCTGGCGCGGCCCGGCCACACGGTGAATTATTCCGAGTCGCACGACGACATGGGCTGGCTGGACCGGATCACGGAGAACCCCGGCAACAAGGGCACGGAGCCGACGGAAAACGACGAGCGGCGGACGCGCCTGATGGCGGCGCTGGTGCTCGCGGCGCTTGGCGTGCCGATGCTGGCCGAGGGGCAGGATTTCCTCCGCAGCAAGGGCGGGCGGCGGAACACGTATTTGCAGGGCGAAGTGAATGCGCTCGATTACGCACGGCTGGAGCGTTTTCAGGACACGCATGCCTATTTCCGGGCCTGGATTGTCTTTCGGTTGAGTCCGGCGGGCGCGGCGTTCCGGCTGGCGGAACGTCCGGCGGAGGGATTTTTCCGGTTTTTCCAGCAAAAGCATTCGAACGCTCTGGCTGTCTGGTATAACGCCGATGGGAAAACGCCGGTTTCCCCGGTTTTCCTCGCGGTGAACCCGCATCCGTATCCCGTTACGCTGTGGGTGCCGGGCGTGGACGCGGGCGGCTTCCGGCAGGTGG
This sequence comes from uncultured Opitutia bacterium, assembly GCA_937874455.1. GTDB lineage: Bacteria > Verrucomicrobiota > Verrucomicrobiia > Opitutales > UBA953 > CALNBE01. Next base: position 10,085 of record CALNBE010000179.1, read on the forward strand.
CCAACGACGAGCGTTTTTGCGAGGACGGCCTGCTGGTGGAAAAATATGAATGGAGCGGCGGCGAATTGAAACTGCCTCCGCTGGCGGCAGGGTTGTGGGTGGTACGCGGCTGATTTCCTCCGCGCGCGCGGCCATCACTGAAAATAACTCTCAAAAAGAAATGGGGGAGGTAATGCCCTCCTGCGTCAATAGTCGCGACCCGGTTTCATTTTCCTTCGCGCGGAGGAAAGCCGGAACGCGCTCATGTTTTCCTGTTTTCGACGAAAATCATTTCTTGTTTGTCCCGGCCGTTGGTGCCGGTTGCTGCTGGGCGGCGCTTGTTTGCTGGGCGGCGCGGCGCTGGCGGCGGAAGGGCGGGAGCAGTTTTCGCTGCCAGAACAGAGCCTAGGAAAATCCTTGGAGGAATTTTCCCTGCAGACCGGCATCAGTGTTGGCGTGCGGACCGATTTGTTGCGGGGGAAAAAGGCCGCGCCAGTCGCGGGGGAATTGACTCCGGAGGAGGCGCTGAAGGCGCTGCTGGTGGGCAGCGGACTGGAGTTTCGCTTTGTGGAACCCAGCGCGGTGGCCATCACCGCAAAGGAAATTTCTGGGGAAAAGGCGGATCCGCAGGCGCTGGCTCCGGTGACGATTCAGGCGGACAAGCTGCCGCGGGATTTGCAGGAAACCTATACCAGCGTGAGCGTGGTGGACGCGGCGAAAATCGAGGATCTGGGCATCCGGGATTTGCGGGACAGTTTGCGGCTGATGGCGAATGTCGGCACCACGCCGTCGAACAACGGCAACACCGGCATCAGCATCCGCGGCATCAATTCGGAAGGGCTGGGCTCGCCCGGCGCGAACCTGCGTCCGCTGGCCTCGCTGGTGATCGACGGCGCGCCGCAATCGTTTGAAGGCATCCGGCGCGGCGCGCGGGGAAGCTGGGACGTGCAGCAAATTTCGGTGGCGCGCGGCCCGCAATCGACCTTGCAGGGGCGCAATGCGCTGGCCGGCAGCATCGCGGTGCAGACTTACGATCCGACCCCGTGGTTGGAAGGCGCGGTGCGCGGAGGAATGGGCTCGCAGGACGCTTGGAATGGCGCGGTGATGGTGTCGGGGCCGGTGCTGGAGGACGAGGTGATGGTGCGCTTTGCGGCGGAATACGCGGAGCGGGAGCTTGGCATCAAATACAGCGATCCCGTCGGCGATCCGCTGGACGACGAGGAATATTATTCGCTGCGGGGGAAAATCCTTTGGACGCCGAAGGCTTACCCAGGCTTTGAGGCGTTGCTCACGCTCAGCCATGTTTTTGACAACCCGGCGGTATCGGCGGTGAACGCGACCGATCCCTTTGACCGCGAACTCTCGGTGGTGAGCACCACGGCGGAAGTGCGGGAAAACGAGTTGAGCGGCGGCGTGCTGCGGCTGACCTGGGGACGGGACAACCCCTGGCGGCTGGTTTCCTCCTCGGCCTACACTTTTACCGACGCGCAAATTTGGACGCCCTCGCCGGTGTATCGCCGGGATGAATACCGCCGGGATAATGACTTCACGCAGGATTTCCGGCTGGAATACCAGGACGAGGACAACCCGGAGTGGGAGCTGGTGGGCGGGGCGTTTGTCGGTTATTTGCAAAACAACCGCGACTCGCTGGTGCAGTTCAACCTGCCGTCTCCCGCGCCGCCCTATGTTTACCAAAATCTGGAGAGTGACTCGCAAACGCTGAACTGGGCGCTGTATGGCGAGGCGCGTTATCGGATTTTGCCGCAACTGATCCTGACCGCCGGATTGCGCTACGACCGGGAGTATTACAAAACGAGTTTTTACGACCGGATCCTGGCGAGCCGGACGGACACCGACACGCACTACGACGCGTTTTTGCCCCGCGCCAGCCTCGCTTGGGAATTTTCCTCCGAGCACTCGCTGGCGGGAACTGTTTCGCGCGGGTACCGGGCGGGATTTGTGGACAAGGGGCATCAGGTGGATCCGGAGTATCTCTGGAGTTACGAACTGGCCTGGCGTTCGACTTGGCTGGAGCGGCGGCTGTTGTTCAACGCGACGGGGTTTTTCTATGACTGGCGCGACCAGCAGGTGACGGTGCCCGACCCGGGCAATCCCCTGCTGGTGATCACCACCAACGCGGGAAAATCGCGGGCCTATGGCGCGGAGTTTGAGCTGGCGGCGGTGCCGTTTTCCACAGTGACCGTCGGGGCGTCGGTCGGTTTGCTCCGAACGGAGCTGGTGGAGTTTGGCGGGGCGAACGGAAACGAGTTTCCGGAAGCGCCCAAACTGACCGCCTCGGCCTGGGTGGACTGGCGGCTGCCGCACGGATTTCGCGTCGGGATGGATGTGCAATACAAAGGGAATTTCTTCGGCACTTCGGACATCAGCAACAGCCCCGCCTACGAAGTCCCGGCGGCCACGGTGTGGAATGCCGCGCTTGGCTGGCAGTATGAGGGTTGGGATGTGGCGGTGTTTGTGCGGAACATTTTCGACCGGGATTACCTGGTCGGGAGAGATATCAACAATGGCGTGTATGTGGGCGACCCCCGGACGTGGGGCGTGAGCGTGACGCGACGATTTTAAGCGGAGAAGAAATGAGCAAACAAAAGCATTTTCGTTGCCTGGGCGGAGGAATTTTCGCCGGGGCTTTGTTGTGTAGCGCCGCCGCGCAGGGTGCGGATTTTGAGCTGAGCCTGACCGCCGATCAGGGCAGCCGCTGGTACGAGTATTTTTCCGATGCCTTTGCGGAACTCGGCACGCAGCGTGCGGAAGGCGGCGACGGATTTTGGCTGATAAACCAATGGGAAGCGAATGGCTCCTACGTCCCGGTGGGCGACGGGTCGCCGCGAGTTTTTCCGACCAACGGAATTTTTACCGATGTCGGCACGCTTTCCTATGCGGATGGCGGCTTGACCGGCAGCGGGACGGAAGTGGCGAATGTCACGGGACTCACCATGAACTTCAATCCCTTCATTGCCGACAACGACTCGATTGTGGATGCCTCCGGTTACACCACGACCATCAATTCGGTGAGCGGCACCGTGACGCTGGTGAATGGCGCGCTGACGGCGATCGATCTGACCGCGGAAATAGTGTTCACCTTCGACGCCTCGATATTCGGAATGGGCACATTGGCTTACACCGGAAGTTTTGAAATCAGCAACGAGCTGTTTGTGCTGTTTGTTGATGAGACCTTGCCCTCGCCGCTCCCGGGAGCTTTGCCGGATATCCGCTACGTGTGGGATGTCACCGGCGCGGTGGAAGGCCTGGCTTCCCCGATCCCCGAACCCTCGACCTACGCCTTGAGCGGCGCGGTGTTTTTGCTGGGCGCGCTGGCTGTCCGGCGGAGGAAATTCCGCTAAGCGGAGCAAAGGAAATTTTTCCAAACCCAATCAGAAAATTCCATGAAAAATCATCGTAATAAACTGACCGCATTGGCTATTGCCGGAGCCGTGGTTTTCTCCGTCGGCACGGTATGTGCCGAAATGCAATACATTGATCTCGGGGGGCCGGCCTCCGGCTATCTGGCGGTCGCGAACTTCAAAAACGGCGTATCGCAAAATGACATTGAAGGAAAGGATGCGGAGGGAAATCCCAATCCGAACCACAATGGCCTCCCGGACTATCCCAATTACCAGATTCCCACGGGCCAGACGAATGCGGGAAGGTGGACGGCGATCATTGTGTCGCCGCAGTTTTCCGGCGCGGATTACTCCGCGCTTTACGGCAACGCGGCGGGAGTGACGGTGAACAATCAGGGCGTCACCGATGCCAATTACGCCACAATGAGCGCGGGCTTGATTGGGTTCGACAAGTCGCTGCTGACCGGGGCGGGAACGGAAGTCATTGGCGTTTCCAATCTGACCTTCAATTTCGACACCTATCTGTGGGACGGCTACACGGGCGGAGACAAAGGGCCTTATCAAGTGACGGGCACGCCGACTTATATTTCGCCTTTTTCCACGGCGCAGACTGCCTACAATGATGCCAATGGCGCTGGTAATGCGGCGATTGTTTACAACATCTCGCTGGAGAATGTCTCCGGGGTCGGGCTCACTTTCGAGGACGGGGTGCTGGTGGACATGGACATTGCGGGCGATCTGTCCGTGCTCTTGCGAGTGGGGTATTTTTTTGTGGAACCTGACGACCCCTTCATCGGTATGGCTTCTGCCACCTTCACCGGGACTTTTTCCGCCGACGGACTGGGCTATGAGTTTGCGGTGGATGACACGCAGAGCGCGGCGATCTTTTCCGATGTGCACATGGTGATGAACCGCGAAGGCACGGTTAGCGTGGTGCCCGAGCCTTCGACCTATGCGACGCTGGGCGGGCTGGTGCTGGCGGGCGCGGTGTGGGTGCGGCGGAAAAAGGCGCGCGATTGAGCGGAGGAAATTTCCTTTGCGCATTTGGTTCAGACGAATCCTCCCCTGGGGCCTCCTGGCAGTTGGACTGCCGGGAGGCTTTTTTGCGGCGCGCTGGACGGCGGTTCCGGCGGTTTTTCCGGTGCCGGAGATTGCGGCGCTGGCGCAAAGGAAAAACGCGGGACTGGCGGAGCAAATCGACACGCTGCGGCTTTCGCTCGGCGTGCCGGGCGTGTGGGTGGGCGTGTGGGAAGGGGAGGCGCTGGTGTTTGGCCGGGGTTTTGGTACGCGGGAGCTGGGAGGAAACTTTCCTCCGGATGAGCGGACGGTTTTTGCGATTGGCAGTTTGAGCAAAATGGCGGTGACGACCGCAGTGCTGCGGCTGGAGGCGAGGGGGAATTTTTCTCTGCGGGATGCGGTGGCGGATTTCGTCGCAGACGTGCCGCGCGGCGGGGAAATCACTTGGGAAATGCTGGGACGGCACACCAGCGGACTGGCGGAATACATCGCGGCGCGGGAGCCGAAGGAAATGCTGGCGGCGGAGCCGGAAAGAAAGTGGCGGGCGGAGGAATTGCTGGGATTTGCCTACGGACGCGGAGGAAAATTTGCGCCGGGGGAAAAATGGGCGTATGCGAATACCAACACCGTGTTGCTGGGAATGGGGATGGAGCGGGCGGAAGGAAAGGAGTTGCGGGCGATTTTGGCGGAGGAAATTTTTGCGCCGCTCGGCTTGGCGCGGACGGATTTCGGGCGGGAAAATCTGTTGGGAGAGGAAAACGCTGCGCGCGGTTACAACTGGGGAGATGCGGCGGGGCCGAGCTGGTGGCGCGGACGGGGGAACGTGTTGCATGAGACCACGCGCGCCTCGTTGAGCATCTGGCAGGCGGCGGGCGGGATCACCTCCTGCGGACAGGATGTGGGGAAAATGACCCGGGCGGTGGCGCGGGGAAATTTGGTGACGGCGCAGCAGCAGGCGGCGCGGCTGCGCTGGGAGCCGACGGATTGGGCGGAGGAAATTTCCTCCGGGTTTGGGGTGTTGAATTTCGCCGGCTGGATCGGGCACAGCGGCGTGGTGCCGGGGTATTCGGCGTTTGCCGCGCACGAACCGGAGCGGGATGTCACGGTGGTGGTGCTGACGAATCTCTATGCGGACCGGGGCAACGGCGTGCCGGCGGAAAGGATTTTTGAACTGGTTCGCGAATTTAGGGCGCGGGGGAAATCTTCGGCAGAGGGAAAGAAAAATGACGGATGAGGCGCGGGCGGGATTCCGGCGCAAAACGCTTTGGCCGCTGATCTGGCCGCTGCTGGTTTGCGGTTTGTTGACGATGGGGGCGGCGATGGCGGACACCTTTCTGGTCAGCGCCTATGCGCCGGAGTTGGCGGCGACGGTGAGCATGGGAAATCAGATTTTGGGTGTGGCCTATGATTTGTCGGGATTGCTGGCGGTGGGTGCTTTGGTGATGATCGCGCAGGCGTTGGGCGCGGGGAAAATTCGGCGCGCCCGACGGATCGGCTGGTTGGCGATTGGTGGAAGCGCGATGTTTAACGCGGCTATTGCGCTGGTATTGGTGGGGTGCGCGCCGTGGTTTGTTGTTTGGACGAACACCCCGGAGGAAATTCGGGCGGCGACGGAAGTTTATGTGCGGCTGACGGCGGTGTCGCTGGTTGGCAACGGGGTGATTGTGGCGGCCTCGGCGATGCTGCGCGGCTTTGGGCATACGGTGGAAATTTTGGTTTTGGGGGTGGTGGCGAATGGCGTGTATTTGCTTTTGGAATACGGATTGATTTTCGGGGCGTGGGGGTTGCCGGAGCTGGGAGTGGTGGGCGCGGCGTTGTCATCGGTGCTGGTGCGGGCTCTGGGCGTGGGTGTGATATTGTTTTTGCTCGCGCGCAAAGTGGGTGGTTGGCGGATCCGTTGGCGGGGCTGGCATGCCGGTGGCGTTTGGAGGAAATTGCTTCGCCTGTCGTTCCCCAGTGTCGGGGAGAATGTTGTCTATGACGTTTACCAGTTGTTGATGGTCTCGTTGATTGCCGCGCTGGGGACAGCTTCGGTGTTGATGCGCTCGTATGCGTTGACGGTGTCGTCGCTGCTCTCGCTGGTGGTGTTTACAGTAGCGCAGGGGAATGAAACTCTGGTGGGCTATGACCGGGGCGGAGGAAATTTGGAGATGGCGCGGCGGCGCGCGGAACGAACCGCATTGTGGACGGGGCTGGGGACAATGCTGCTGGCGGGGGTGCTTTATTTTGCAGCGGAGTCGTTGCTGGGGCTTTTCACGCAGGATCCGGAGGTGATTGCCGGAGGGAAAATGCTGTTGCTGATCACGGTGTGCATGCAGCCATTTCAAGCGGGGGCGACGATATTGCTGGCCGCGTTGCGGGCGGTCGGGGATGTGTGGGTGCCGGTGGGGTGGAGTCTGGCGGCGACCTGGCTGGTGGCGTTGCCGGCGGGTTTTGGGGCGGTCGAAATCGGAGGCTGGGGCGTGGCCGGATTGTGGTGGAGTGTGACGCTGGGAGAGGCGGTGAAGTGTCTGGTGCTGGCGGTGCGCTGGCACCGGATGCGATGGGCGGAGAAGCCGGTGGCTGGCTGAAGCGGGAGGGGGGGCGACGGCGGGTGGACTGTCAGTGCGCGGCGGGCGCGGAGGAAATTTGCTTTGCGATTATGAATTTCTGCGGAGCAATCTCGGTGATGTGCAACGGGAGCGCGGATTGGAGCAGGGAGAGGGTCTCGGGCAGGTTGGTGGCGGAAAGCGTGCCGTTAAACTGGATGGCGGCGAGGGAAGGCTCGCGGAGTTCGATTTGCGCGGGGAAGGCGCGCTGGAGGTCAGCCAGCACGCTGGCGAGCGGCTCGCCTTGATAGACCAGTCGCCCCTGTTGCCAGGCGCCGAAGCTTTGGAGGGAAATTTTTTGCACCGAAGGGAATTCCTCCGCGGCGGACCAGTTGGCCTGCTGCCCCGGATCGAGTCGGAGGATGCGTTCGTAGATTTCCTGCGAGTTGCGGGAGTAGAGGTCGATGACGCCCTCCTGCAGGGTGATTTGCAGGGGAAGTGGCGCGTGGGAGAAGGCGGTGTCGCGATGGGCGACCTCGAAGCGGGTGCCGACGACGCGGACCATGCGGTGGTCGGCGAGGACCTCGAAGGGGCGGCTTTTGTCGGGGGTGACTTGAAAGATCGCCTTGCCGTGCAGGAGTTGGATGGTGCGGCGGCTGTGGGTGAAGGAGCAGAAGAGGCGGGTGTCGGCGTCCATTTCGACATGGGAACCGTCGGGCAGGGTGAGGGATTTTTTTTCCGCGACGGCAGTGGAGAAATTTTCCTCCCAGGGGGAAAGCCAGAAGGAAAGTCCAAGGAACAGCAGCATGAGCGCGCATGCGGCACCCGCGCCCGCGGCCCAGAGGAAGGAGCGGCGGCTGGTGGTCTTCCTGGTGCGGGTGGCGTAGCGGGCGCGGGGGGCGGTGACAGTCCCCGGCGGGTAGGCGGCGGGATTGCTCATGTGGGCGGTGAGTTGCTCCAGCTTGGCGAACTCCTCCCGATGTGCGGGAGATTGGGCCAGCCATGTTGTCAGCGCTGTTTCGTCGCCCGCGTTCCAGTTGCCGGAATCGAGCTTGCGGAGCTGCCAGTGGAGGGCGGCAGTGGCAGGATCGGGGCAATCAGAGGATTCGCTAGGGCGCATGGAGATTCTTTGCCCTTATTAAGACGAAAAAACCTGTGAAAGTCCCCATTAAAAACGGCGGAAAAAACGAGGGAGGTGTGGATGCCGGGTGTCGGACTATTCCTTGTCGAGGGCGGCGCGGCAGGAGAGAAGGGCTTTGGCCATGTGTTTTTCCACGGTCTTGGGGGAAATGTTCATGCGCCGGGCGATCTCTGCATAGGAAAGTCCCTCGAAACGATTGAGGATGAAAACATCGCGGCAGCGGGGCGGCAGTGCTCCGATGGCGCGTTGCACCTGTTCCAGCGTGTCGGCGGCCTGGGTGGTGCGGGCGGGCGAGGCGGCGGCGGAGGCATGCAGATCTTCGAAGAGGGATTCGGGCGCGGGACGGGACTGGGCGCGACGGCTGCGGTCGATGAGCAGATTGCGGGCGACGTGGAAGAGCAGGTGCAGCGGTTTCTTGACTGGCTGGGAGGATTTACGGGCAAGGACGCGGAGAAAAGTTTCCTGGGTGAGGTCGGCGGCATCCTGTTGGCTGGAGACGCGCCGGGAAAAATAGCTGCGCAGTTGCTGGTAATGGTCGGCGAGCGTATCGGGTGCCGGAGGAATGGCATCCGGCTCCTGGGCCACGGCAGAGGGTGCGGTGGATTTTGCGGAGGATATGCAAAACGCAGAGGCGGGCATGAAAGATGAGGGGCTTTATTGAAAACAGGTCTCAAATTGTCAAGCTGGCTTGGTGCGCCGGGTGGTTTTTGGCGGCAGGAGAAGAAAAAGTAATCAAAAAGGTGAATGATCTTTTAAATATAAATCTTTTGATTAACGGATGGTGGAGATGAAAATTACTTATCTCTTAATTGCACTGACAGCGAGTGTTACTTGTCTGTCCAGACTGTCTGCCGCGGAAGCGACCACGGTCGGAGCATCGGCGGCGGACTCTCTGGGGGTGGGTTCGCCTGCGCCCAAACTGGAGGTTGCATCTTGGTTGCAGGGGGAGCCAGTGACGGACTTTGATGGAGGAAAGTTGTATGTTGTGGAGGGCTGGGCGACTTGGTGTGGGCCGTGCATCCGCGGCATTCCGCATTTGAACGAACTGCACACGAAATTCAAGGACCGTGGACTGGTGGTGATTGGAGTAAACGTTTGGGATGGCGCGAGCGTGGAGAAGGTGGGGGATTTTGTGAAATCGCGCAAAGACATGACCTACCGGGTGGCTTATGATGGCGGGAGGAGCGGATTGTTCGCCAAAAGCTGGATGGCGGCGGCAGGGGTAAAGGGGATTCCGCATGCGTTTATTGTGCAGGGCGGGAAAATTATTTGGCAGGGGCATCCGATGGCGATTACGGATGAGCTAGTCGGGGCGATGTTGGACGGGAATTTTTCTCCCGAGCAAGAAGCCGCCAGAATAAAGGAAGCCGAGCGGGTAAAGAAGCAGCAGGCGACCGCGAAAAAAGCGTTCAGCCAGCTGTTGCGGGAGAAAAAATACGAGGAGGCTTGGGCGCGGTGTGGGGAGCTGGGAGAATTTGAAAAACCGGAACGACGGGTGGCGGCTGTCTTGACGGCGCAACTCCGGGTGCGGATGGCGGAGAAGGATCTCGTTGCGGCCAATGCGCTGGCTGACCAGTTGCGTGAGGCTGTGCCTGAGAGCGAACAGGACATGGTCGTCTTTTCCTATAAGCTGCCGCTGTTGCTCGAAATGAAGGACTATGAGCAGGTGTCAGCGCTGGCCGATGGCCTGTTGGCGAAAAAAAATTTTCGTTTTCGTCCGGCGGTGTTTGCTCGTTTTAAGCTGCCGGCGGTTGCAGCCATTGGTGGGCAGAAGGAGGCTTACACTGCGCTCGAAGATTTTGCCGGGAAAAATGCGGGGGATGCGGCGGTGCTGACAATGGCCGGGGAGGAAATTTTGTCTGCGGCGGTGTTTGCGGGGAATCGTGATCTATTGCTGGCAGAGCAATATGCCAAGGCGGCTTTGGTGATCAAAGAAAGTGCGCAGCCTCACCTGGTTTTGGCGGGTGTGGCTTATGGCAAGGGCGACAAGGTGGCTGGAGATGCGGAGCGAGCGAAGGTTTTGCGGACGGCGCATCCCATGTTAAAGCCTATTTTGGAGAAGAGTCTGGACAAGATGGAGGCGGATCTGTCTCCCAAGCCGATGAAGTAGGCGGTTGCATTTTCAGGCGTGGCAGTGATTCGGGAAGATGCTTCCGTGAGTGTGGCCTTGTTGTCTTGTCGGTGGCACTACCAGATGTAAGTAGCCTGAATGGACCAAGTGCGCGGAGTGCCGGGAACCAAGGGAACTTCCTCGTAATAGACATTCCACAGATTGTCGATTTGGGCGACGATGCGCAATTCGGGGAGTGTTGGAACAGTGTAAGCTAGCGCGAGACTGCTGAACAAGGGAGTGCGAGTGCCGCTGCGGAGTGAGTTTTTTTCCTGAATGCGAAATTCGTTGTCGCTGCGAATTTCAAATCCGTGGCCGAGATCAACGATCAGGGCGGCGGTGAGGCGATGGCTGGCGAAGTTGAGGGCATAGAAACTGGCATCGACGGAGGACGCGTAGCGGTCTTGTTTGTGCATCCAAGTGTACCCAGTGATTAGCCGGATATTTTCCCAAGAGCGCTGGGCGCGAAATTCCACGCCCCAAGTGTCGAGATCCACTGCGCGAGCACTACGATTGGACGTGGGATTGGCCGGATCGAAAACCCAGTCCACGAGATCCCGATCTT
>CALNBE010000180.1 GCA_937874455.1 uncultured Opitutia bacterium
ACACAAAACCGCTCAAATCAGCACTTTCTGAACGGAATTTGATCAAATGCCCCAGCAAATCAGGGTGCAAAGGCAGGGAAGCCGTTTTCCGGTTCTTGGACGTAGACGCCCGAACCAGCACCCGAGGCGCTTCCCCATCGAGAACCAATTGAGACCAGCGCAACGCCTTGATCTCTGCCCGACGCAATCCGGTATACACCGCAAAGCGATACACCAGACCACGACCCGGCACCACACACAACCGCCGCAAATCCTCTACATCATACGCCCGACGTACGACTTTTTCCCGGCCTCGTGTGTCCACCTTTTGTACATTCCCCAACGGATTACCCGCAGCCAAACCTTGCCGCACCATCCAGTTAAAAAACGCCCGCGACGCTCCAAAATACTCGTTTAAGGTTTTCGGGGAGAGCTTCCGCTGACGGCTCCGCCACATCGTAAACGAGTTGGCGGACACGTCCCGAAGGTAAACCCAGCGACAGCGATCCAAGAGCCGAGAAATGCGCGCTTTAGACGAAGACACATGCTTCTCTCCTCGTTCCAATGTCCGCAAATCAGCCAGATAATTTTCCAAATGCACCTGCAACGGAGTTTCCGCGCTTTCACGCATCAGGCGCGGAGGAATCAAACCGAGGCTTTCGCGTTCCGCCTCTTGGAAAATCTGCATCAATCGCGTCTCCGCCGCCAGCTTGTCAGTAGTGCCAAGCGAGCACTGCACCAGCGACCCGCCAAACACTCGATAACGACCCCACCAGATGCGGCCTCTCAAATAGACTGAACGGCAAATTCTCATTGTTAAGCAAACAGATCTCCCTGGTCTAACAATCGGCCTACCGCTCCGCCTTCATGCGTTCCAAAATTGCCCGTTCCGCTTCCGTCAGATCGAAGCCCGCAGGGACTTCCCCGGCATTGCCCACCGTAGGACGGAGAAAAACAATCAACTCGGTTCTTTCTGCTTCACTGGACGAAGGCCGGAACCAATGACCGACAAGCGGAAGGTCTCGGAGCAACCACACGCCACCGGAAGAATCAGTTTCATGCCGTGATTGCATCCCAGCCAACACAACAATTTCACCGCTGGCCGCAGTCATCGAGGACGATGCCTCACGCCGCGCAATGATCGGTTGTTCGTTGCCGTCAATCGACACCGAGCCGGACACGGTTTCGCTCGTTTGCGAGATCGCCATTTCAACGGAGCCATCCGCACCAACGCGAGGCACTACGGACAACTTCAACCCGATCTCCTGTTGAGTCACCGTTGAACGTGTGGACGTGCCTTCACTCGACGACTGCGAAGAGGAAATCAAAGGCCGTGTTTGACCGACGAAGAACGAAGCCGCCTTGCCGTGTGACGTTGCCACCAACGGAGCCGACAACACACGCGCACGGGTAGACCGTTGCGCCTGTTTCAGCAACGCAGACAATGAAAGGTTTCCGCCCGTAAATTTCCCCGACACGGAGAACGGAGTTTCGAGACCGGACGTTGAGGAAGAATTTACCGAAAACGAAAGGCCGGCATCGTATCCAAAACCCAATGACGCAAGACCGCTCGCCTCATGATCGGAAAGCGTGACCTCCAAAATCAGGGCTTCAATGCGCACCTGTTGCAGTGGCAAATCCACTTGCTTTGCCAATTGCTGCACTCGATGCACGTCTTCCAATGTGCCATGCACTACAAGCGAATTGCTCCGAGTGTCCGCTTGCACACGGAACGAAGGAGAAAAGCCAGCCGTCCCACTAGCAAGAATACCTGTCGAGGTGCCAGCATTGCTGCCGGACGCAACCGAGGTCGCAGGAAAAAGCTTGGCCACCTCTCCCACGTCAGCGAAAGCCAAAGGGACGCGAACTGACCGCAAATAATCCCGCCGATCAATATCCACAGCCGCAATGATCTTTTCCGCCTCTTGCACCGCCGAGAGAGGAGCCACCAACAGGAGCGCATTACCCCCTTTCACCGCTGAAAGAGAGCAACCGCTTTCTACTTTCACCAAGGCCGCGAGTGAGTTTTTCACCGTTTCCGCATCCGCATGATTCAAATGCCAGAGACGCGAAATGATCCGCCCGGACGGAGCCAATCCGGAAACACTTTCAAGGTAAACATGTGGAATTTCCGACGAGGCCAACGCCGCAGGAACTGCCCGCGCAAACCGTTCTCCTTGATCTACGATTGCCACGCCATTGACCCACAAGAGCCCCTCCAGTGCGGCCACCGCTTCCGCTTTCGCCAACCCTTCGGAATCGAAGTTGAGACGCGCCACAGGCAACGCAGAAGAACGCAGAATCTTGCGCCCGCTGAATTGCTCCAACGCTGCAATCCCTGCCTCAAGGGATTCATCCACCAAGTGGACACGTGGCGACTCAGCAAGAGCCGAAACGCACACAATGCCCACCACCACCAAACAAAAA
>CALNBE010000181.1 GCA_937874455.1 uncultured Opitutia bacterium
TTGGAAATCCAGAAGCAGGCTTACCAATCCGAGGCGGATCTTTACGGTGACGCCAACATCCCGCCGCTGACAGAGACCTTGGAGGAAGCAGAACGCGCTTGGCAAAGCAGTGTCATCCTCAAGGCCAGCATTGCCGGGGAAATCGTCGGCTCCGTCCGTGCTCACTTGAACGGCACCATCTGCGAGATTGGCAGCCTCAGCGTCGCACCCGAGCACCAAAAGCGCGGCATCGGCACCGGCCTCGGGATACTTGGCGGGGCCGTTTTCTTTGTCGTTATCGCTTGGAACATTCTGATCCCAATTATCGGATTGGCACTGAAAGACATCTTCGGCTGATTGAAGCGATTCCCGCGCCCGCACAAGCCTGCGGGCTTTTTTTGCCCCATTCCTGCCCAAGTGCGACAATTTCCGCCAAAAGCCGCTTGACAAGCGGCGGACGTTTCGCATCCGTGGCGGCCTCCAAACATCAGTAACCGGCTTGCCGGTACCCGTCAGTCACGGCTTTTTTTGTGCCCATATTCCACGACGCACTTTGCGTCGGGTTATGCTGGGAATAGAACACCGTGCGAAAGCGCGGGAATACCAGCAGCGGCTGTTACTGGTCGCGGAGATACCCGGCTCCTTTTCGGAGCCGACTCCAAACTCCAAAACACAGTAACATGACCCAAGCGACTGCCCGAAAGGGCAAGGGTGCCGCCTCAACGAAGGCGACCAAGACCAACGCCGCCAGCACTACCCGTGCCGGCTCCAAGCTCGCTGCCGACCCCGGCAAGAGCACCAAGGGGCACAAACGCCCTTTGCCACCCCGCCGCCTCGAACGTGCGATCCTGCAACATTGCGCCGCCACCGCGCGCACGGTTGCCAGCATCAAGCAGCACCTCCTTGGCCAGCCATCACCAGCAACCGCCCTCAAAACACCAATTGAGGGTGATGCCAACACCGTCACTATCCCCGTCACGCTGACCCGCGCACAGGCCGATTGGCTGAACGCACGGGCGGCGTTTTTCCACCGCACCGCAGCCGACCTGCTCGCCGCTGAATGCCTCGCCTCGCTGGACACCTGGGACGATTGCCGCCCCAAGGACTGCATCGACTGCACCAAGGAGAACCTGCAAGTCTGGATCGACGAACAGCGCACTCCCCAAGGAGAGGCCGACGTTGTCGCCCTGTTGCTCGCTCACAATGAGGAAGAGATGTCGTTGCGCGCCGAGCAAGCCCGCGACGAAGCCGCCTATCCGATCGAGGAACAAGGCACCGCCGCCTACGGCCCTGCCGAT
>CALNBE010000182.1 GCA_937874455.1 uncultured Opitutia bacterium
GCGTGGCTGGCTGGCTGGCACTGCGGATTTACGGCGACTGGCTGCGGCCGGATGCGGCGGTGGTGGCGCGGAATGGAACGCTTTATTCCGTGCCGACCGAGGCGGCGTCGGCGCAGGAAACCAGAGCGGTGGCGGCCGGAACGCTGGCGCGGATGGAAGGGGAATACCTTGGCTGGCGGAAAGTTTCCTTTGCGAACGGACAAAGCGGCTGGGTGCGAGCGGAGATGCTGGTGCCAGTGTGGATGGTGGAACGGGCAGAGTGAGATTTCTCCGAAATGCCGAAAATTCGGGGCGGTGCTGTCCGCCGGAGTTGGCTTGGCGAGCCGGGGTGTCGGAGGAAAATTTAAAATGGCGGGGCGGAGGAAAAGGAGTTGAGTGGGCGGGATGCGGACGCGGAGGAAAATCGTTGGAGGCTTGGTCTTGGTAGCGCTGGCGTTGCTGCTGGCGTGGATGGTTGGGGCGACGCGCCCCAAGGGCCTAGTTGGGGAAAGAGTAGGGGAGGTGATGCGGGGGGATTCGGTGGTGATTGTGGGCTGGAATGATCGCGGAGAGGGGGTGGGTTATTGGGGGGGCGGAGGTGGCTGGGGGGCGGAAGGCGGTTTTTTTTGGTCAAAAGAAATTGGCTGGGTGGAGATTCCCGTTGAGGGAGATGCTGCGGTGGACGCGATCAATGATTCTGGAACGGTACTGGTGTCGTTTAATGAATGCGGGCGGTTGTGGACACCGGAGAAGGGATTTGAGGAGTTGCCGCAGTCGGCGGAGCAAGTTGCGCGCTGGCGTCACGGCAAACGCTGGTTGAACAATCGCGGCGACGTTTTGGAGTGGGCGGAGAAAGGGCCGAAAGTTTTGCGCAGAGAAAAAGACCGCTGGGAGGAAGTTGGCTGGAAGCGGGTGCTGCAACTCGTTCGACCAGACGGAAGCGTTGTCGATACGGGGCTTGAGGAAAGTGAGACGGAGTTGGCGGAAATTTTTCCGAGAGGGCTGAATGATCGGGGGAAAGTTGTAGGGAACATCGGGGGTTATAAAAGTGGATTTAAAGGTTTTTTCTGGAGTCTGGAAACTGGGCGCAAGGAACTGGGGACATTGGGAGGGAAATCGAGTTTTGCTTCCGCCATGAATCAGCGGGGTGAGGTGGTGGGCACCGCGGAGTTGGCGGACGGGAGCAATCATGCCTTTTTGTGGACAATGGGAAAAGGGCTGGAGGACTTGGGGACGCTGGGTGGGAGGAATAGTAGGGCGCAGGCGATAACTGAAAGCGGGGTGGTGGTGGGCTCGGCGGAGTTGGCCGGAGGGAAAAGTCATGCCTTCCTGTGGACGCGGGAGAGCGGGATGCGGGACTTGGGAACGCTGGGTGGTGCGCAAAGTTTTGCGACCGGGATCAACCGACACAATCAAGTGGTGGGATGGTCGGAAAAGGGTGAAGGCGAAACGTTTTTCGTGTGGACTGAAGCGCGTGGAATGGAGGAGCTGCTGTGCGAATCGGATATGAGGGCGGATGTTTACGGGAGCAATAACTGCGGCGAAATTATTAGTTATGTCGTGGATCCTCCGCCGTGGTGGGAGCGGGCCTGGGACTGGCTTGGCGAGAAGTCGTTTTTGCCGGAGCGGTGGAAAGTTGGTCGCCGGACTCCCCGAATGCAGTTGGTTTATTGGAAAATTCCGGTGCCGGAGGAAATGGCCGCGGAGGAAAATTGAGGCGGGAGCTGGGCCGGAGAATTTTTTGGGGCAAAAGGGCGCAAGGGAAATGGAGAGGCAAGGCGCAGGAGGGCTTGGGGGGGCTCCACGGGTGGTTGTGAATTTCCTTCGCCGGGCGGTGTTTTCAAAAACGCCCAGATCCGCGGAGGAAAATTTACCTTTGCGCGTTCAGGTATTCGACGGACGGGCCGACGAAGCTGGCGGCGTCGCTGATGTCGATTTGGCCGTTGGCGCTGCGGAAGTGGATGCGAAATTGAAACGAGCCCGTGTAGCCGGATTTGCTTTGCTCGACGAGGAGTTGCAGCACCTGTTCCTCCTGCGGAGCGAGGGTGATGGACTCGAAACCCGGAATGTGGGCGCTAGTCGGGGCGTTTTCCAGCGCGGCGGAAAAAGTGAGCGGCGTGTCGGATTTGTTGGTCAGTCGGACCTTGAATCGGTTGATCACCCCGGAATCGACAAGGGTGTAGGGATCGCCCGGCAGCCGGGTGATCATCAGCCCGGCGGGCGTGTAGCGGCTGAGGGCGAAGGTGGCGACGGTGGCGCCGACCAGCATCAGAACGCCGTAAACGAGGACGCGCGGGCGGAGGAAACGGGTTTTGCCGCCGTTGAGCGCGCGCATGGAGTCGTAGCGGATGAGTCCGCGAGGCCGCTTGAGCTGGGTCATCACCGCGTCACAGGCGTCGATGCAGGCGCTGCAACTGATGCATTCCATTTGCAACCCCTGGCGGATGTCGATGCCGGTCGGGCAGACTTGAACGCAACGGTGACAATCCACGCAGTCACTGGCGGAGGAATCGCGTGGTTTCCCCCGCGGTTCGCCGCGCCGGGCGTCGTAGCCGACCACTAGGGAATCGTCGTCGATCAAGGCGGATTGAAACCGGCCGTAGGGGCAGATGATTAGGCAGAGCTGTTCGCGGAACCAGAAGAAGTTGAAGAAGAGAATGAGAGTGGCGGCGGAAACGAAAACGAAGTTCGACCAGTGTTCCAGCGGCGAGACGCGCATCATTCCGTAGAGCGCGGGCAGGGAGACGAAGTAGGCGAGGAAGACGTGGGCGATGAGGGCGGAGAGGAAAAGGAAGGCGAGGATTTTGGCGCCGCGGCGGAGGATCTTTTGCGGGTCGGTCCAAGGGGTTGCGTCGAGCTTGCGCCGGGCGGAGGAATTTCCTTCGAGCCAGCGTTCAACGCGGCGGAAAACGAAGTCGAGGAAGACGGTTTGCGGGCAAGTCCAGCCGCACCAGACGCGGCCCAGCAGGGCGGTGACGAAGAAGATGAGCACGCCCAGCCCGGTGATGGCGAAGAAAAGATACCAGATGTCGCCGAGGTTGAGGGTGAAGCCGAAGAGGTGAAAGCGGCGCGCGGCGATGTCGAGGAAGACTGCGGGATGCCCGCCAACCTTGATCCACGGCAGGGCGACGTAAATGGCGATGAGCAGTAGGGCGACCAGACGGCGGGCGTTGACGATTGAGCCGGGAACCGTCCTGGCGGATGGTGGTGACGGAGTCGCGAATCGGCGTGGGCATGGCGGAGGAAATTTCGGGCGGAGGAAATTTTTCAGGAAAAACGCGGCATGATTTCGGCACGTTGGAAAGCGGCGAAAATTTCGTAGAGCGCGGAGGAAACCGGTTGCGGGAAGGATAGGATGTGCAGCGACAGCGGCGCGTGGCTGGGTTGGTAGGGCGGCTGAAAGTGCGTGTGATTGTTCTGGGCGAAACCGAGTCGCTGGTAGAAGCGCAGACGCCGGATGGTGGTCTCGTCGGCAGGCGGTTCGATTTC
>CALNBE010000183.1 GCA_937874455.1 uncultured Opitutia bacterium
GATCGGTGGTTGTCATTTTGGGAAAAGGTGGGTTGGGCCAGTTGCAGATAAGTTTCGCGAAGCAAACGCATCGCCCGGTGCAGGCGCACTTTGACCGCGCCTTCCCGGCATTCGAGGATTTGCGCGGTTTCTCGATGCGGCCGGTTTTCGATGTGGGCGAAATGGATGATTTCCCGATCCGCCGGGGGCAGCGCCTCCAGCGCCCGCTCCAGCAGCGCCAGATCGTCGCCACGCACCGTTTCCAGATCGGGGGAAATTTCCTCCGCGGCGTGTTCCTCCAGGCAGCTTTCCTCCGCTTGCAGCGTGAAGGTGACGCGCTCCTTGCGAAAAAAATCCGCCGCCGCCCGCCGGGCGAGCTGATACATCCAGGCGGCGAAACATCCCTCGTCGCGATAAGTCGCCCGGTGCCGGAGGATGCGCTGAAAAACCGTTTGCACAATGTCCTCGCTGGCCGCGCCGTTGCCGGTCAGCCGCCACAAATAGCCGTAGAGAACGCGATGGTGCCGCTCAAAGAGTTCGCCCAGCGCGGCGAAATTTCCTTCGCGCACAGCGAGCATCAACTGGTGGTCGGCGGCTTCCACGGAGAAAAACGGGAACGGGCGGCGCAAAGGAAAATGCCTCCGCCCGAAACGAACGGAGGCACCTTCGGTCAGTCGTCGTAGCCGAGGAATTTTCCTTCCTTGTCGAAGCGGATTTCCACTTCGCCGTAGAGCTCAATCTTGTAGCCGTAGCGCTTTTTCGCCGCCTCCTCGATCTTCGCTTCCTTGTGTTTTTCTTGGAGGAATTTCTGGATCGGCTCCGGCAGCACGCTCGCGGGCATCCCCTTGCGGCCCTTCATTTCGATCTCCAGCCATTCGCCCTTCTCGGAAAAATCGATTTCCGTGCCGTCGCTCAGCGTCGTCTCGTAAACCGATTTCACCCAGCCCTTGTCGTACATCACCAGGGCGACTTTTTGCGAAGGAAAATGCGTTTTCACGAATTCCTTTGCGGGCGCGGGCAGTTGCTCTGCGGGCACCGGCGTTTCGTCAGCCCGGGCGGCCAGCGGGATCAAGGCCCCCAGCAGCACCAGCAGCGACATCCAATGATTTTTCCAAGTCGTGTGATTCATAAGTAAACAGTTTTGCGGTTAAAAGGACGCTCCTTCGCGGCGCGTCACGTCCGGAACAACGGAACCAGCCCCGAAAGGTTACACATTTTTCTGAAAAATTGTCCCGCTCCATTTTCCCCTGCCGCGGCGGGAAATCGGTTGTCATTCTCCAGGCGTCCCGGCATGTTTTTTCCGATGAAACCCCGCCGCCGCTTCGAGCCATGGCACACGCTGGTCACGGCGTTTGCTTTGCTGCTGACCCTCGCCCTGCTCTTTTCGCTGCTCGATTTTTTGGGAACTTCTCCCGCCCCCAATTCCTCCGCTATCGGCCGGCTGGGGGCGATCGCCGCGGTGGTGCTGCTGTTGTTTGCCGCGTGGTATTTGCTCCGCGAACTTTTTCGGCAGGGCAAACTCTGGCGACAGGCACGGCGCGACCGGTAGAATTCCTTCGCCCAGGCCATCGGCAAAAAACACGAACCTTTGTCCTGCAAAGCTATTTCGCTTGCCAGTCGCTTTGAAAAACAAAGCTTTGGCCGCATGACTCTTTCTCCAGCTCCCACCCCGCCCCCGCCGATTTCCTCCGCGCCCCAGTCCGCGAAAAAACCCGCCCCGGAAATTCCCTGGCGGCTCTGGCTGGCGCTGCTGCTCTTCATCCCGCTCTCCGATTACCTCATTTTCCCCTTCGAGGAAAACGCGGCCGGCCTGGGCGGCGCGGGGCTCGCGGCCTGGTTTTTCGCCATCGCCGCGTTCGCGCTTTTTGTCTCGCGCAGTCGGGGCCGCCTCGCCCTCGGCGCAGCCATCCTCCTGACCGCCCTGCCTGTCACCGTCTGGCAACCCGGCTGGGCCAACCTGATTTCCTTTGCCGGCGGACTCGCCGTCCTCGCGTGGAATCCGCGCTCCAGCGAACTAGCCTGGGGCACCCTGCACAGTTTCCTCCGCGTGCTCACCGCGCCGTTTTTCCTGCCCGTTTACTTCGCCCAAACCGGCGCCGCTCTGCTGCAAAAACGCTTCCCCCGCGCCCACCGGTTTTGGCACTGGGTCGGCATCGCCCTGCCCGGCGTGCTACTTTCCGGATTCTTCCTGCTTTTCCTTTGCTGGGGCAACGCGGTGCTGGCGCAGTGGATTTCCTCCGCCGCCAAGGAATTTGCCCTGCTGCTGCAAAGCCTCGTCTTTCCCGATTTCCTCCGCGTCGTCTTCTGGGGCGGCCTGCTGGTACTGGGCGTTTTCCTTTTCGTCCCGGCCCACCGTTGTCAGGAGCCGATTTCTCCGGGAAAACTTTTCGCCGCCCGCCGGACGGCAAGCCGCGATGCCGCCGCGGCGCACTGGCGCTGGGTCTTTGCGCTGGCAGGCGTAAACCTGGTTTTCCTCCTCACCAACACACTCGATGTCGTTTACCTGTGGATCCGCCGACAGCCGCCGGTCAACGTCGGCACCACCGACTACCTTTACAACGGCGTTTACGGTTTGATCTTCGCCACCATTCTGGCGGGCGGCGTGCTCGCACTGGTGTTCAACGGTGCCACATCCCTCACCCGCTCGCGCTGGCTGCGCGGACTGGGTTTCCTCTGGGTCGCGCAAAATGTCTTCCTCATCCTCGGCGTCGCCTTCCGGCTCTGGCTGCACATCGACCGTTTCTGCCTCACCCCGCGCCGGGTCGAGGTGGCGTTTTTCCTCCTCTTGGTGCTGGCAGGATTTGTCCTGCTGCTCTTCCACATCCTGCGCGAAAAATCCCTCCGCTGGCTCATCTCCGGCAATCTCCTCGCAGTCTTCGTCCTCTTCTGGGGCATCCAGTTTGCCGACGTCGACAAATGGTGCGTGGACTCTGCGATGAAGAAACGCCGGGCCGATCCCGCCCTCCGCATCGACGATGATTTCCTCCGCGACCTCGACGGCTCCCGCTGGCGACTGGTCCATATGCTGGCGCAGATGGACGGCGACGCGCCCGACATTGTTGCCGCAAGGAAAACTTGGGCACAGGCAAAGGAAAATATCTGTCGCACCATCATAAATGAATGGCCTACCCCCTCCGATCACTGGAAATCCTACACGGGCCGCGCCGCCCGCGAATCCCGCGCCCTCTGCGAAGTCCTCGGCATTCCGCCCCGCGACGATCTCTACATCTGGTGCTGTACCGAGCCGCCCGCAAACCCGGTCAAACGGGATGACGCCCACCGGTGAAATCCCCTCCGCCCACGAAAAAACCCGCTGGCAATCAGCGGGTTCTTTAAATGGTGGAGCCAGGGAGGGTCGAACTCCCGACCTCTTGCATGCCATGCAAGCGCTCTACCAACTGAGCTATGACCCCGAAAAGAGTCCGCCAAGCAATGGATTCCCCCGCATCGGTCAACCCCTTTTTTCAAAAAACACCGCCCGCGCAGCGTATCCTTGCCTCCCGCCGCCGTTCTCCATTTCCTTTGCTCAATGAGTCCAGTCGACCGCCCCAATGAAGCTCCCGGCGCGAACATCCGCATCTCCAAAGAAGCGATCGCGGAACTCCCGCTCGGACAATACGAGGGTGCCATCTCCGTCATCGAATCTCCCGAGGACGCTCAGGCGGCGGTCAAAAAACTGCAAAAGGAGCGCGTGCTGGGCTTCGACACCGAGACCAAACCGTCTTTCAAACGCGGGATCAGCTACCTGCCCTCGCTGGTGCAGCTCGCGGGCAGCGACCATGTTTACCTTTTCCGGCTCGACGACTGCGGGGGAATTCCTCCGCTCTTTCCGCTGTTTCGCAGCGCCAAAATCCTCAAGGCCGGGGTCGCCGTGCGCGACGACATTCGCTACCTCAAGGACCGCGCGCCGTTCAAGGACGCGGGCTTCGTCGAGATCAGCGAACACACCCGCCGCGCCAGCATCGAAAACACCGGTCTGCGCGCCCTGGCCGCCCATTTCCTCGGCATCCGCATTTCCAAGGGCGCCCAAGTCTCCAACTGGGCCAACAAAAAACTGACGCCGCAGCAAATTGTTTACGCCGCCACCGACGCCTGGATCAGCCGCGAACTCTTCCTCAAGGTTGAGGCCGCCGGCCTGATTTCCTCCGCGAAATAAATTCCTGGCGCGAAGGGAAAATGCGCCTTCGCAACAGGGCGAGGATTTCCCTTGCCGACGGGGTTCCCCGGCAAAACAGCAACGCAGCCCGCCCGGCGGGAAAATTCCCCTCCGCGCCCCAGCTCAATTGTGAATGCGGAGCAGCAGCGGAGTGTTGCGCAC
>CALNBE010000184.1 GCA_937874455.1 uncultured Opitutia bacterium
CGCGCCCTCTTTCTCCTCCTGCCCGGCCTCCTGACCGCCGCCGAGCCGTCCGCCCCGGAGAAAATTTCCTCCGCGCCCGCAGGCTGGACGCAGTCCCCGGCCTTCGTCCGTTCCCTGCAAAAACGCATCCACTCCACGCATACCGGACGCGAATACCTGATTTTCCTCTCCATCCCCGAAACCCCGCCGCCCGCCGGGGGATTTCCCGTGCTCTACCTGCTCGACGGCGAAACCGCCTTTCCGCTCGCCGCACTTATGAGCCAGAAATGGCGCGAACACGGGCCGCGCCTCGGTATTCATCCGGGCATCGTCGTGGGCATCGCCCACCTCAAAACCGCCCAGGACAAAAACCCGCGCGTCGAGGATTTCACCCCGCCCGCGCCCGACCTCTCCGCCACCGGCGATTTTTCCGGCGCACCCCAGGGCGGCGCGGACCGCTTTCTCGATTTTCTCGAACAGGAACTCCGCCCGCAACTCGCCGCCGCATTTCCCCTCCACCCGCGCCAGCAAACTCTCTTCGGCCATTCCTACGGCGGCCTTTTCACCCTGCACACCCTCTTCACCCGTCCCGGCAGCTTCCAGCGCTACGTCGCCGCCAGTCCTTCCATCTGGTGGAACAACACCCACATCCTCAAGGAACGCGACGCCTTCCTGCGCCAGTGGCGCAAAGGAAATTCCTCCGCGCCGCCAATCCTTGTCACTGTCGGCGACCAGGAACAAACCCCACTCCCGCACCATCAAGCCCAAGGCCGCGCCAACCTAGTCGCCAGCCGCAAAATGGTCGACCACGCCCGCGATCTCGCCGCCAGCCTTTCCGCCGCCGGGCTGCCTGCACAGTTTCTCCTCTTCCCCGACGAAAACCACGGCTCCGCCCTCGCCACCGCCCTCAACCACGCCATCCGCACCGCCTTCAGCAAGCCGGTGCCGCCCGTCGAATCGCAAAACCGCGAAACACCCTGACCCAGCAGGTGGCGCGCGACACCCGCATCGCGCCCGGCCCGACGCAAAGGAAAACGAAAGCCAGCACAAGGGAAGCGGCGAGCAGGGAGCAGGGAAATTTCAGCAGCAAAGGAAATTTTCCGGCCCCCACAACAATCCCCTGCACCCCGCCTGTCTTGCGCCAAACCACCCCGGCCCCCAATGAGCCGTGCGGCCTCAACGTTCTTGTTTACTTTTTCGACTCCGCACGTTTTTCCGTCCAAGCATCCTTTTTCGGAATGGTCCAAACTACGGCTTTGCGTGTCGTTTTTTCGTTTGGGGAAGCCTCCCCCGTCCAGCCAAAATACCCGGCGTTCCATCCGATTTGACCCGCCACTCGGCCCGGTCACACCCAGCATTTCCCCCGCTTTCACGTTCAGGCACACGCCGTCCAGCACCGCCGTCTCCAGCAAATTTTTCCCCAAATTCTCCACACGCAAGGAAGCCATCCAGCCATCACGACACGATTTTTTGAAAAAGGCAGACTAAAAATCTCCGCTCCCGGTTTGGCGTCGCGGAGGAAATTCCTTCGGCACCGGCTTCCACCCGTCCAGCAAATGCCGGATCGCCCAGTAAGGATGCCGCAGCAACATTCGCGGCCCGGCATAGCGCATCACCGCGATAATTTTCTCCCGCATCCGTGGCTTGTAACAATGCACCGGACAGCGCTGGCAGGTCGGTTTCCCTTCCCCAAAAACACAGCACACCAGCCGCCGCTCCGCGTAGTCCCGCAGCTCGGCGCACTCCGGGCAGTCATCAACTTTCTTCCGGTGCCGCCCCCGGCAATAAATCTCCAGCATCGCCCGGACCGTCCGCAGTTCGCGCCGCCGGCGACGTCCCAAATTTCCTCCGCCAGTCTCGACCTTTTGGGTCAAAGCGATTTCCTCCGCTCACAATTCCACTGCCACCGTCGGCACGCCGCCCATTCCAAGCGTCAGCAGCATCGAAAAAGACCCGAACGCCGCCCGCACCGCGTGGGGATGCCCCGGCGGCATGTGCAAAAATGCCCCCGCCTCCAGCTTCTGCCAGCGGTCGTTGAAGAAAAACTCGCAGGCGCCATCCAGCACCTGAATCAACGCCCGGTGCCGGTTCGTGTGCGCGGTCAGTTCCTGCCCCGCGTCAAAGGCAAACAGCACCACACGCACCTCCGGACTCTGCAAAACCGTCCGGCTAACAATTCCCGCGGAGGAAATTTCGCCGGCTTCGGCCAACTGGATGACCCCCGCCGTATCGTTTGGAAGTAGCGCCTGTGTCTTCATGGTTTGCCCATTTTGGAGGAAAAACCGCCGAAGCGCCTTGATCCACATCAACCGCGGCGCAAAAATCTCACATTCCGCCTTCCGCGAAGGCCCGCAGCCTTTTCGCATCCAGAAGATAAACACATTCCCGCTCCACCCGCAGAATCCCCTCGTCGCGCAACCGCCCCAGCGTCCGGGACAGCGTCTCACTCGTCACCCCCATCTGCCCAGCCAGCACTTTCTTGCTCAACCCCAGCCGCACCACCGGCACCCCGTCCTCCAGCGCGACCTCCTGTTGCAGGAGCCAGCCCGCCAGTCGCCCTTCGATCTGCCGGCCTTTTAAATTTTGCAGGCTGGTGACGAGCTGCTTCAGGTGCGCGCTCATCGATTCCAGCATCAGCAACGCCAGCCGCGGCCTTTCCTCCAGCAACTCCAAAAAACCGTCCTTGCGCACCAGCACCACCTGTGCCGCATCCAGCGCCACGGCATTCGCGGGGTAATTCTCCTTCGTCGCCAGCACCGTCTCCGCAAAACTCTCCGGTGCCCGAAACACGTGGATGATCTGCTCCCGCCCGTCCGGAGTCAGTCGGAAAACTTTGATCGCCCCGACTTGGATGACGTAAAAGCCCGCCGCCCGTTCCCCTTCGCGAAACAACATCCCATCCTTCGCCAGCGCCTTCAGCACGCAGCAGTCCGCCACCCGCAGCATGTCGTCCTCCGACAGTCCGCCGAAAATCCGGCTTTGCCGCAACGCGCTCACTATCGCCGTTTGGCGGTTCCGACTGGCTGAAAAATCACGATCAGGCATGCCCCACCCTTAGCCGGACGCACTAGAAACACAAATTTTCTCCGTCATCGGAAAAAACCCCTTGGCTTGATTCGCATCAAGGGTGCCCCGGCTCATTTCCGCTAATCTGCCCGCATGAGCACTTCCTCCACAACAGCATCTCCCGACACCGATCCCGCCTTGCGCAACCTGCCCGGCCACTGGGTGCTGGCCCGCATGGGAAAACGTGTCCTCCGGCCCGGCGGACGGGAACTCACCAGCCAACTGCTCGCCACCCTGAACATTTCCTCCGCCGACGATGTCGTCGAAATGGCTCCGGGTTTGGGCGCTACCGCCCGGCTCACTCTCGCCCGAAACCCCGCCTCCTACACTGCCGTGGAGCGGGACTCTTCTGCAACTGCCACCGTCCAAAAGCTGCTCTCGCAGCCACACCAGCGCTGCATCATCGGCCAAGCCCAAAACACCGGGCTCCCCGATTCCTCCGCCAGCATTGTTTACGGCGAGGCCATGCTGACCATGCACAGCGTCGCGCAAAAAACCGCCATTGTCCGCGAAGCCTTCCGCCTCCTCCGCCCCGGCGGGCGCTACGGCATCCATGAGATCGCCCTGACGCCCGGCAACATCGGCGAACCCGAAAAACAGGCCGTCCTCCGGGATCTTTCCGATGCCATCCGCGTGGGCGTCCGCCCGCAAACCATCAGCGAATGGGAGGAAATTCTCGCCGCTGCGGGCTTCAAGACCACTTCCTACCAACTGCGCCCGCTGCACCTGCTGGAGCCGCGCCGCCTCTTCCAAGACGAAGGCGTCTGGCGCACGCTGAAATTTTTCTGCAACACCATGACCCATCCCGCCGCCCGCCAGCGCATCCTAAAAATGCGCGCTGCCTTCCGCCAGCACGCCGGACACCTCTCCGCCATCATGGTCGTTGCCCGCAAACCGGAAGCATAGCCCTGACCCTGACTTCACTGGCGGTTCAAAAAAATCGCAAACGGCCCTCGCTCCACCAGCGCATGCGAAAATTTTCCTTCGCGACCCGTAGGGGCGTCGCTTGCGACGCCCGCCAGGCACTCTGATGTCACCAGCGATTCAAAGCTTCCACGCCGCTCAACCCAACAGCCCCAAATCGCCTTTGCCGCAAAGGAAATTTCCTCCGCGGTTCAATTTCCTTCGCGCGGCGAAAATTCCACCCGGGTGCGCAGGCCTTCATCCTCGAAACGGAGCCAGAGGCGGATGTTCTCGATGCCGCGCAGCACGCCGTGGTCCTCTTTTCCAAAACCGGGCATGCGCTGCAAACGCCAGCTTTGGTAAGGTGGCACCGCAATTTCCTCCGCCGACAATTTTACCTCCGCAGGCACCGGGGTCGCCAGCCCGAGCGCGGCAAATTGACGCTCCAGCGCCTTTTCCTCCGACTCGCCAAAGGCCGCCATCCAAGGCAGCAAATTCGCCGCCGCAGCGTAAACAGATTTCCGATATGCCGACTGCGCCAGCGCCAGCGCCTGCGGCAGACCGATTTGCAACGCCGAGGGTTCCAGCGCCACCGTGGCGTGGCCGGGCGCGGCAATTTGCGTTCCGGTGACCGGGGTCGGCGTCCAAGGATGGTTCGTGATGTGCAGCCAGCCGTTTTCCACAGTGAAACCGATTTCCAACTGCACAAGGCCTTCGAGCGACCAGCTCAGCACCAGCATTTTTTCCTCCTCAAAGAAAACCGTTTCCTCGCGGGTCCATGACTTGTCCACACTCCCCATGCGTTGCAGCGCGGCCAGCGCCGCCGCCTCGTCCCGCACCGGAATCGCCAAGTCGCAGGGTCGGGTAAAGAGCGACGCCATCACCGGCACCCAGAGCATTTCCTCCCCGCGCATGCCCGACAGCGTGCCGCGTTCGCCAAAGCTGGAAACGCCGGGCAAATTCACCTGCACCACCGGCGCAGCGTCGCGGATCGAGAGTGCCACCGTGTCCTCCAGCAAAGGAAACAATTCCACAAATCGCGCATGAAACTCCCCGCCCACCATCTGCATCAGGCCCTGCGCCCGCCCGGCCTGCGGAACTCGAAACGCCAGGGTCGCCACCGCCGGTTCCGCATACTGCGGGAACTTGGTCGGCCCGGGTTTTTCCGTGCCCAGCGCGGTTTTGATTTCTTGGTAAAGGCTGTTGTCGATGAGCGGGAGAATGAAGGTTTCCAGCGCGATTTTTCCCTCCGCGCCAAAGTCCAGGCGCACCGCGATGGGGTCAAAATACTGCCGCCAGAACGCGGTGTATTCGTCGCGATAACTCTCGTAGGATTTCCGTTCAAAGGCCGTCACCTGCGTCACCGGACATTCCCCCAGGGTTTTCAACCGCGCCAGCGTGCCCCATTCCTTCGACGCCACCCGGCAGCCGGGGAGCAGGGAAAATTCCTCCGCGTCGATTTCCTCCGCCGCGAGATAACCCTTCGCTTGCAGTTCCTCCCAGCTTTGCGCCTCGCCGCCCTGATCCAGCCGGTAAAGCAACGCCGCCAGCGTCAGGTATTCCATTTTCCCCCGCGCCAGCGAGCGGCGCAACTGGCCGATTTTCATCTCCGGCCCGGTGAGGCGGCGGATGAAGGGGTCGGAGAAATAAACAAACACCCGGGTCTCCGCGCCGAGCGGCAATTGCTGCGTCATCACGCGAAACTCGTCCGTGCGCCCGAGGCTGCCCTGCCCCTTTTCCTCCGCCAGGGCCAGCGAGTGTTCCAGCTCTGCTTTGCTGGTCGAGAGAAACAGCAGGTCGTCCTTGCTCGCCAGATAAAAGGCCTCGCCGTCCGGCAAAGGAAATCGCAGCACGCCCTGCAGGTTTTTCGCCAGGGCAAACGGGGTTTTGGCATTCGGTTTGAGCCGGATCACCAGCGTCAAATCCGTGCTGTCGCGGAAGAAAACATCGGGCGCGCTCACCGCCACCTCCGCGACATTTCCTCCGGAAAACCATTGTCGCGCCTGTTTCGGAGTCAGGCCAAAGCGGGCGGTGTAGCGGCGGAGCAAACCGTAGTCGGAAAAACTTTCGCCGAGCAGCGGCGCCAGCCGGCCGGCCGTGTCGTCCGCGCCATCCAGCAGGCGCGCCACTTCGCGGGGTTCGCGGAGCAAAACCAACAAGCGGTCCGCCGGCACATAGTCGGCCAGCGAGGGTTGCGCCGCGGGCAGCTGTGCCGCCATCTCAGCGTAGGGATGCGCCTTCACTTCCACGCCCCGAATGTCCGCAACGGGCTCGGTGCGTTTTTCCTCCGCGCCATTTTCGCCGCGCGCCAGCAATTGCGTCTGCAAAGTTTCCCGAATCGCCGCCTGCCCGCCGAACACCGCCAGCGAGCCGAGGTCGGCAGTGCGCGCATTCCGCTCCCGCCGCGCGCGCACCCAGGCGCGTTCCCGCTCAAACTCCGGAAGCCCGTAAACGTCCTTTCCCTTCGCCTCCCACAAATCCACCAAGGGATTGGGCACCGACGGCGCCGTCAGCGCAGCCCAGTGATCCCGCCGCATTTCCGCCCAGGAAACAAACCATTCCTTCCGCCGCTGCTCAGTCTCGCTTTTCGCCGCCAGCGAATCCCGCAGCGGCCAGCGGAGGGTTTCCATTTCCTCACCGCCGGCAGATTTCCTCCGCAACGTGAGCGTCATCTCCGTCGCATTCGGGTCGCGCAGCAACGCCACCAGTGTCACCGTTTGCTTTGCTCCCGGTTTCGGCGGGGCGAACAAATCCACCATCACCGGCAAGGCAAACACCTGGGCAAGCGGCGCGCCGGGTGCGGGCTGCGTCCATTGCCAACCGGACTCCAGTTCCGCCTCCGCCACCACCACCGTCAGCCCGGTGCGGACATCGTGATAGCTGCCGGTGCCGCGGGCGGCGATCTCGGCGCGGAGGAAAACAGGAGCGGCCAGCGTTGCGCCAGCCAGCAGGACGGGGAGGAAGAATCGTTTCATAACGGGGTGGAGTTTAGCAGGTTTTGCCTGCGGGTGTTCATTGATAATTCTTTGCCCGAAAATTGAGTCTATCAATGAAAGATTTCCTCCGCGCCGTTCTTTGCGAAGCGTCGCGGGCAGGTTCCACCACCGCTCTTTTTGCTACTTCGCCGCGGCCGCCACCAACGCCCGCAGCCCCGCCGCGCAGTACGTCACCATCCGCTGCAAAATTTCCTCCGCGGACGAAACCGTTTTCACGTCGGGGAAAAACAGCGTCACCTTGTCCACGCACATGGTGGTGTGCAGCATCATCCCGGTATTGAACAAAACCGCCCAAGCGATCGCCTCCAGTGATTTTTCTCCAAGCTTTTCCATCGTCGGCCCCAACACCGGGTCCGCCTGCAACGCGCACCGCAGCACCCTGGTAAACTGGGCGATAAACGGCTGCACCTCGTCCCGCATCAGCCGGGCAAACGGCGTGCCCGCGTCCTTCAATTCGTTCATGATGATGCGCGTCATCAGCACCCCGGTCTGATCCGCCGACTCCAGCAACTGCGTCATTGGCCGCACATACGTGTCCAGCACCTGCTCCACCGTCGGCGCCCCCGGCTTGGCGGCCCCCACCACCTGCCCCAGCAACTCCAGCCGGGCCCGGTTCATCGCCCGTACCTGCTCCAGACACACCTCGTAAAACAGGCCGTCTTTCGAGCCAAAATGGTAATTTACCGCCGCCAGATTCACTGCCGCCGCCGCAGTAATCTGCCGCACCGACAACCCGTCGCGCCCGTGCTTCGCAAACAATTCCCCCGCCACGGAAAGCAAACGCTCCCGCGCGCCCGGCAAGGGATGGATAGACTTTTGGAGGGGACCTTCGGCCATCCCGCCAGCGTCCAAACAAACGTTTGTTGCGCAAGCGAATTTTCTCCGCGGCCCGGGGACAACTTCCTTTTGTGTAACTTGCAGGCAAGTTTGACCAGTTTTGCAAGAGGTTTGACCACATTGGCAGCTTGAGGAGAAAAATCACCCGCGATGCGGGACTGGCTCGCGGCGTAAAAGCGGGGTGACGCGGGGGCCGTTAAGCCTCTTTGCAATGCCGCTTAAACATCCGTGCAAACGCCACATGCGGCCGACAAGTCGGCCAATCGACATGGGATCAGGAAAAATTGCGCGCCAGCCTTAGCGGAGCAAAAAAGGCCCCGTGGGAATCCCACGGAGCCGCAAAGAAAATTTCCGGCAGTGTTACTCCGCCGCCAGTTTCAACGTATCGCCGTCGCGGAGGAAACGCACGGTTTGCCCGTCGCGCACTTCCCCTTTGAGCAGCGCCTTGGCCAGCGGGGTTTCAATTTCCTTTTGCAGGAAACGCCGCAGCGGGCGCGCCCCGTAAACAGGATCGTAGCCGCGTTCGGCCACCCACTCGTGCGCCTTCGCGTCGAGCGCCACAGAGATGCGCCGGTCGGCCAGCCGCTGGTTGATCTGCCGGAGGAGCAAATCGACGATCTTGTTGATTTCTCCGAGACCGAGCGGCTTGAAGAGAATCGTGTCGTCGATCCGGTTCAGAAACTCCGGACGGAAATGTCCGCGCA
This sequence comes from uncultured Opitutia bacterium, assembly GCA_937874455.1. Classification (GTDB taxonomy): domain Bacteria; phylum Verrucomicrobiota; class Verrucomicrobiia; order Opitutales; family UBA953; genus CALNBE01. The sequence continues at coordinate 8,486 of CALNBE010000184.1, forward strand.
GCTCCGCCAGCACCGATTCGCGCACGCTTTCCGGAATGGTGTCGTTGGTCACACCGTCCACCAGGAAGCGGCTGCCGATGTTCGAGGTCATGATGAACACCGCGTTGCGGCAGTCCACGGTGCGGCCCTGCCCGTCGGTGATGCGTCCGTCGTCGAGAATTTGCAGGAGAATGTTGAATACATCGGGATGCGCCTTCTCGATTTCGTCGAGCAGCACCACGCTGTAGGGCTTGCGCCGCAAAGCCTCGGTGAGCTGGCCGCCCTCCTCGTAGCCGACGTAGCCCGGAGGCGCGCCGACCAGCCGCGACACGGCGTGCTTTTCCATGTATTCCGACATATCCACGCGGATCATCGCGTCCTCGCTGTCAAAGAGCAGCCGCGCCAGACTTTTCGCCAGCTCGGTTTTTCCAACCCCGGTCGGCCCGAGGAAAAGAAACGAGCCCGCCGGGCGCCGCGGATCCTGCACCCCGGCGCGGGAGCGCAAAATCGCCTCCGACACCAGTCGCACCGCTTCGCCTTGGCCGACGACTTGCGCCTGCAAATCATCCTCCAGCCGGAGCAATTTTTCCCGCTCGCCTTCGAGCAATTTGGAAACCGGAATGCCCGTCCAACGCGCCACCACTTCGGCAATTTCCTCCGGGGAAACCGCCTCGCGCACCAAACGGTCCCGGGCGTCATGCGGCGTTGCTTCGGCGGTTTTGTCCTTGGACTTTCCTCCCTTTTCCTTCCGCGCCTTCGCGTCGCTGCGAGCGCCAGCGGCATTTTCCCCCGCGCCGCTTTCCAGCCGGGCCAGTTCGGTCTCCAGCTTGGGCAAAGTGCCGTGACGCAGTTCGGCGAGTTTGTTCAAATCATAAGCGCGCTCCGCCTGCTGCATCTGCACGCGGACTTCCTCGATCTGCTTGCGCAGCGCCCGCACCTTGTCGATGCCGGCCTTTTCGCTTTCCCAGCGCGCCCGCATCGCGGTCGCCTCGGTGCGAACTGTGGCCAGTTCCTTCCGCAGATTTTCCAGGCGCAGTTGCGAAGCTTCGTCCTTTTCGTTTTTCAAAGCCGCCTCCTCGATTTCCAACTGCATCACGCGGCGGGAAAGCTGGTCGAGTTCCTCCGGCAGGCTGTCCATTTCGGTGCGGATTTGCGCGCAAGCCTCGTCCACCAAGTCGATGGCCTTGTCGGGGAGGAAACGGTCGGTGATATAGCGGTTCGACAGCACCGCAGCCTCCACCAGCGCGCTGTCCATGATGCGCACGCCATGGTGCACCTCGAAGCGTTCGCGGATCCCGCGCAGAATCGAAATGGTGTCCTCGACATCGGGCGGATTCACCTGCACCGGCTGGAAGCGCCGCTCCAACGCCGCATCCTTTTCAATGTATTTGCGATACTCGTCGAGCGTGGTGGCGCCGATGCAGTGCAGCTCGCCGCGCGCCAGCATCGGCTTGAGCATGTTGCCCGCATCCATCGCGCCATCGGTGCGACCCGCGCCGACCAAGGTGTGCAACTCGTCGATGAAAAGCAGGATTTTCCCCTCGGCCTCCTTGACCGCGTTCAGCACAGCTTTCAGGCGTTCCTCAAATTCACCACGGTATTTCGCCCCGGCCAGCAGCGAGCCGAGATCGAGCGCGAAGACGGTTTTTTCCTTCAAGCCCTCCGGCACGTCGCCGCGCACAATGCGCTGCGCCAGGCCTTCGACGATGGCGGTTTTGCCGACGCCCGGTTCGCCGATGAGCACGGGATTGTTCTTGGTTTTTCGGGAAAGAATGCGGATCACGCGGCGAATTTCCTCGTCGCGCCCGATCACCGGGTCGAGCTTCCCCTGCCGGGCCCGCGCCACCAGATCGACGCCGTATTTGCCCAGCGCGTCATAGGTCGCCTCGGGCGATTGCGAGGTCACCCGCTGCGCGCCGCCCTGCAAGGCCGCCAGCACCTTGTTTTTTTCGAGGGAAAAACTCTTCGCAAAATTTTTCAACCCCGGCGCGTCGAGCAGCGCGAGAAACAGGTGCTCGGTGCTGACAAAGTCGTCCTTCATCTGCCCGGCGATTTCCCCCGCCTGGCCCAGCGCGGTGTGCAATTCCGCCGAGACGCCGCCCGGCTGCGCCGCTCCGCTCACCTTGGGCAGCCGCGCCACCTCCCGCGCCACGGTCAAATCCACCGCCGAACGCTGCACCCCCATCTTGTCCAGCAGCGCCGGCACGATGCCCTCCTCTTGGCGGAGCAAAGCCGCCAGGAGATGCCACGTTTCGATCACGGAGTTGCCGTATTCCTGCGCCAACCCTTGAGCCGCCGAGATCGCTTCGCGGCTTTTTTCGGTAAATTTGTTAAAGTCAGTCATGCCCTTTCCTCCGCATAAAGCAGGCCAAAAAGAAGCCCCCTTCTTATTTATCAAAGTATCTGCTTGTTAATTTGTTAAGCATCCTAAAGTTTTTCTCCCCAAGATGAAGTGTGACAATTGGACCCACCCGTCGCTGACGCGACGCGTCGAAATGTCCACAACCGCCCGCAGCAACTGTTAAACAGGATTGGCTTTACACTTCGCCCACGGATAAACAGCCCAACACTGCCACGGGAATGGTCATATTTTGAAGCTGTTTTCCACTCGCATCTTCCAAATCCTATTCGCCAATTCTTAATTGGCCATTCTATGAATTTTATATGCGAAACCCGCATTTGCAAAAATCCAAAGAAGCCGCCTCCATTGTCAGACTTTTGCCCTGTAGCAATCAACATCCCCCATCTGCAAAAATCTTAAGATCCTTTTTAAAAAATATTTACGATCATAAAAAAATCTCAGACGCGCGGAGGAAAACTTGCGCCTCCGACTTGCGACTGACTTTCGTCAATTTCGCCCGGCCGCCGCATGCAATAGAAATTCCTTCCTCTCAAAACAAGTCGCCCCAAGTTTGACGCTCTTCGTGCAACTGTTCCACCTTTTCATTCAAAACATGAATCAATCCCTTATATAATAACCAAAGTCCATGCCTCCTTCTCATATCGCCAATCCCCCCTTAAAAGTTCATCTTCTATTCGAATCCAGCATTTCCTACCCCATCATCCTTGGCATCGCTCAAGCGGCTTATGAACTGGGCTGGGATACCAATTTTTCCCATTGCCTCTGCCTTTCTTCGCTTCGCATCCCCCCGCCTTCCGAGACGACCGCTTCCGGCGAGTTCAATTGCGACGGACTGCTTATTTTCGGCTCCAAACAGCCCCGACCGGCCACCACTTTCAACCGGCCTGTGGTCACCCTCGCCAACTGCCAGCCCGCACTTGACCGCACCCCTTCCGTCAACTGGGACTGGGCAGGCGCGGCACAGCAGGCCGCCGACTACTTGCTGTCGTTAAATTATCCACACCTCGCAATCTTGAGCGGAGGTTCGAATTTGGCGAACTCCCAGATATTGGAGGAACACTTCATCCGCACCTGCGCCACCAAGGGACAGGAAGTAACCGTCTGGAAAATGCCCGATACCACGGATTTCGCCACTTGCCGCGACTTCTGCAAACAAATCAGTGCCAAACAGCCGACTCCCTGTGCAATTCTAGCCAGAGACGATCAGTGGGCCAACACCCTTATCAACGTGCTGCTCGCGGAAAATAAAAGCATCCCGAACGACTTCGCAGTCATGGGAGTAGGAAACATCGACTACATTCAGGAACTTGCCCCCGTCAAAATCAGCACCATTGAGATGGACACCAAGCTGATGGGCTATCGGGCCGCCTACATGCTGAACGCCTATCTCAAAAAGCCCGGCCACCCTCCGCCTCCCTGCGTCATTCCCGCAGGAAGACTGATCGAACGACAGTCCACTTGCATGATTTTTTGCAAAGATTCGAAAATCCAAAACGCTCATTTATATATCCGCCAAAACTTTAAAAAACCATTGACCGCCGCAGATATCGCCGCCCATTGCGGGCTCACTCCCTCGGAATTATCACGGAAATATCAGACCGAAATCGGACGGACCCCCAGTCAAGAGCTCCGGGAACGCCGCTTGGAATGGGCCTGTGCCCTGCTGGAATCCACCAATTTGTCACTGGAATCCATAGCCGTCGAGGCTGGGCTCGGACGACTCACCAACTTGTGGCGGCTGTTCAAAAAACAATACGGCATCCCTCCTGGCGAATGGCGGGATGCCCGGCGACAAACAGGACAAGTTGCCCTGCCCGCTAAAGAAACGGCAAGTGCTTCCCCGTTTGCCCAACCCTTGAATGCCAACTTAAGGGCGTCAACGAACGCTAACGATTAAACCCCTTTTACCTCCGCACCACCGACCGACCATTGCCAGCCAAAGTCTACGCGCAATTCTCCGGAGAATGCCCTTCCGTCCTCTTTCGCTTAGGCTCCTTCTTTCTCTCAGCTCCCTCATCGCCGTTCCAGCAGTGGCTGATAACTACACTTGGAATGGCCCCGATGGCACCTGGGATACCACCCCAGGCAACACTCCGTGGAGCGGACAGGTTTGGGTCGATGGCAACACCGCCATTTTCGACAACGACACCGACCTCGCCATCGCCATCGCCAGCACCGTCAGTCCTGTGGCCATCGAGGCCAACGGCAGCGGGAATGTCACCCTCTCCGGGGGCACCATTGATTTCGGAAGCAGCCTCGGCGCAATCAATGCACAAACTTCCTCCGGCCCAGTCGGCACACTTACGATTGAGAGTGTTCTCGCCGGATCCGGCGGACTGCAAATCGGCGCCACAGGACATTCCGGCACGGTTGTGCTCTCCGGTGCCAACACTTACACTGGAGACACCGTCATCGGAAACAACGCCACCCTGCAAATCTCCGGAGCCGGCTCCCTCGGCAGCAGCAATTACGCTGGCGCCATTTCCAGTTCGGGAACGCTGCAATTTTCCTCCGCCGCCGCGCAAAAATTCACCGGCGCGGTCAGTCTCGGAGGAAATCTCGTTCTCGATAACAGCAATCTCTCCCTCGCCGGCACCAGCCGCACCCAGACGCAAACCGTCACCGCCGCCATCTCCGGCACCGGCACACTCAACACCACCGGCGGTGGCAACATCCTCATCGGCGGCACCGAGTCCAACACCAACTCCGGCGGCATCAAAATCGACCTCACCGGATCAACTTGGGGCGCGGCGGGCTCCGGCTCCTTCGTTTACTTCGGCAAAATCAACGGCGCGGTCGCCATCGCCGAAAACGCCGTTCTGGAGGTTTCCGGCTCCGGCAACAACTCCATCATCATGCTGGCGGACAATCAATTTGGCTCCGGCGCGGTGATCAACTTTTCCAGCGACAACGGTGCCTATGCCCGCACCGATCTGGCCGGCACCGACCAGACGCTCGCCGGTATCAACACCGGAAACCTCACCACCATGGGCGGCGGCGTCATCCAAAACAAAGGCAACTACAGCACTGCCGACGGAGCCTCCACTCTCACGCTTAACGGAGCCGGAAACTACATTTTCAACGGACACTTCCGTGACGTGGAAAACAACTCCCTCACCACCGCCTACAAGCTCAACTTGGTCAAAGAGGGCACCGGCACCCAAGTGCTCGCGGGAAGCCGCATCTACTACTCCGGCTCCACCGACATCCGCGGAGGAACACTCGAATTCGCCAATGTCACCTCCGAACTCACCAGCGCCACCACCGTCCGCTCCGGCGCCACTTTGAAATACTCCGGCAGCATCGGGGAAAGCATCGTTTACAACAACATCACTTTGGACGGCGGCACCATCCGCGTCGCCACCACCAGCACCAAATTTGCCTTTATGGAGCAGATATCCGGCTCCGGCTCCATCATCATGGAAGGATCGGAAAGGCTGGTCATCCGCTCCTCCTCCGTGGCCCTTGACAGCAATTCCCTCATCGACGTGCAATCCGGCATCTTGATGAACGACTATTACGTCACCGACTGGAGCAACAATCAGGCGGAAATGCGTCTCGGCGCCACCGCCACCTTGGACTTGCGCGGAGTAAAAACCACCGTCGGCGCGCTCAACGGCAGCGGCACCATCGTCAACAGCGCAAACACCTCCACAACATCAGATATCCGCGGCAGCGTGCTCACCGTCGGCGCGGGCGACGGCAGTGGCGTGTTCACCGGCAGCATCCTCGGAAGCTTCGCGAACAAAACCTCGGGCGGCGGCACCAGCGGCACCAGCTACAGTTTCATTGACCTGCATAAGGTCGGCACCGGCACCCAGGTCTTTGCCGGACACCACAACGGTTCTGTCATCACCATCGACGGTGGAACTTTCCAACTCGGCAACAGTTCCGGCAACGGCACCACCGACGCCTCCAGCATCGTCAACAACGCCACCTTTGCCGTCGCCAATGATTCCGACCAAACCCTCAGCAGCGCCATCAGCGGCTCCGGGGATTTTGTCAAAAGTGGCACCGGGGTTCTCACCCTGAACAACAAAAACACCTACACCGGCGACACCCGCATCGAGAGCGGGATCCTTCGCCTTGGCAGCTCCAGCTTGGCGGATGGCACGACCGTCATGCCCTTCGGCGACTCCATCACCTATGGCAGCGGCGGCAGCAATGCGGGCTATCGAGGGTTCCTCTACAGCTTGCTGAGTGCGGGCAGTGACTTTTCCTTTGTCGGCGAACAAACAAATAACACAGGAAGCCTTCCCGAAGACCAGATCAACCACGCGGGCATCGGCGGGCAGCGCATGAATCAGGTCATTTCCGGAGGCTCCTACAATTATCTGCTGGTAAATCGCGTCGCCATGCAACCCGATGCGGTGCTGATCCATTTTGGCATCAACGACATCAACTCCGGAACCTCTGGCCTCACCGACCAAACAGTGCTCAAGGCCCGGATCAGCGAGATCGTGGACACCTTCCTGGACGATTCCCCGAACACCACCGTGTTCCTCGCCCAACTGGTTCCC